>CAXTUQ010000081.1:0-14452 GCA_964247405.1 uncultured Acetobacteraceae bacterium | reverse complement strand
CGTTGGCCCGGGGTCAGCCGGCCCCGCAGATCCGCGATGTTGAACAGAGGCATAAGGGTGGTATGGTCCCGCGCTTCGGCAGCCCGGCGCGGGCTGCGCCACCACCTTACCATAGGACCCGCCCATGTCGCTCGATCCCGCGACCGTCCGGCGCATCGCCCGGCTTGCCCGCATCCACTTGGGCGACACGGAGGCGGAGCAGCTTGCCGGCGAGCTGAACGGCATCCTGGGCTGGATCGAGCAGTTGAACGAGGTGGACGTGGAGGGGATCGACCCGCTGACCGGCGCCGCGCAGATGGCGATGCGGCTGCGCCCCGACGCCGTGACCGATGGCGGCATCCCGGAGCTGGTGCTGGGCAACGCGCCCGACCGGGCGGGCACGTTTTACGCCGTGCCGAAGGTGGTCGAGTGATGCTGACTGATCTCTCGTTGGTCGAGGCGCGGGACGGGCTGCGCCGGCGGGAGTTCTCGGCGGCGGAGCTGACGGAGGCGCATCTGGACGCGGTGGCGGCGCTGAACCCGCGGCTGAACGCCTTCATCACCGTGTCAGCCGATAGGGCGCGGGCGCAGGCCGCCGCGGCGGATGCGGCGCTCGCGGCCGGGGAGAACCGCCCGCTGCTCGGCCTGCCGCTGGCGATCAAGGACCTGTTCTGCACGGAAGGGGTGCGGACCACCGCCGGCAGCCGCATCCTGGAGCCGTTCGTGCCCCCGTATGAGAGCACGGTCACGGCGAACCTGCTGCGGGACGGGGCGGTGTTCTTGGGCAAGGCGAACCTCGACGAGTTCGCCATGGGGTCGTCCAACATGACCTCGGCCTTCGGTCCCGTGCAGAACCCGTGGACCCGGGCGGATGGCGCGGCCTTGGTGCCCGGCGGGTCGTCCGGCGGGTCCTGTGCGGCGGTCGCGGCGCGGATGGCGCTGGGGGCGACGGCGACCGACACCGGCGGGTCGATCCGGCAGCCGGCGTCGTTCTGCGGCATCGTGGGCGTGAAGCCGACCTATGGGCGCTGCTCCCGCTGGGGCATCGTGGCGTTCGCGTCGTCGCTGGACCAGGCCGGGCCGGTGGCGCGGACGGTGGAGGACTGCGCGGTGATGCTGGGCAGCATGGCCGGGTTCGACCCGAAGGACAGCATCTCGGCGGACCGTCCGGTGCCGGACTTCGCCGCCGCCTGCTGCCGGGGCGTGCGGGGCCTGCGCATCGGCGTGCCGCGCGAGTACCGCAGCGATTCCATGCCGGCGGAGATCGAGGCGATGTGGCAGCAGGGCCTGGCCTGGCTGCGCGACGCGGGCGCGGAGATCGTGGACGTGTCGCTGCCGCACACCAAATATGGCCTGGCGACCTACTACATCGTGGCGCCGGCGGAGGCGTCCAGCAACCTGGCCCGCTACGACGGCGTGCGGTTCGGGCGCCGGGTGGAAGGCGAGGACCTGACGGACATGTACGAGAAGACCCGGGCGGAAGGGTTCGGCGCGGAGGTGCGGCGGCGGGTGATGATCGGCACCTACGTGCTTTCGGCCGGGTATTACGATGCGTACTACCTGCGGGCGCAGAAGGTCCGGGCGCTGATTCTGCGGGACTTCACCGACGCTTACGCCCAGGTGGACGCCTTGCTGACGCCGACTGCACCCTCCGCGGCGTTCGCGCAGGGGGACAAGATGGATGACCCGGTGGCGATGTATTTGAACGACGTGTTCACCGTGCCGGCCAGCATGGCGGGCGTGCCGGGCCTGTCAGTGCCGGCCGGGCTGGATGGGCAGGGGCTGCCGCTTGGCTTGCAGGTGATCGGCCGCCCGTTCGACGAGGAGACGGTGTTCGCCGTGGGGGCGGTGCTGGAGCGTGCGGCGGGCTTCCATCACCTGCCGGCGATCCGGGCGGGGGTGGCGGCATGAGCGCGGTGATCGAGGGGCGGGATGGCCCGTGGGAGATGGTGATCGGGCTTGAGGTGCACGCCCAGGTCATCAGCCGATCCAAGCTGTTCAGCGGCTCCGCCACCGAGTTCGGCGCCGAGCCGAACACCCAGGTCAGCCTCGTTGATGCGGCGTTCCCCGGCATGTTGCCGGTGATCAACGGGGAGTGCGTGGCGCAGGCGGTGCGGACCGGGCTGGGCCTGGACGCGCAGATCAACCTGGTCAGCCGGTTCGACCGCAAGAACTACTTTTACGCTGACCTGCCGGCGGGCTACCAGATCAGCCAGTACGCGCATCCCGTGGTGGGCGGGGGGCACGTCGAGATCGAGTTGGCCGACGGCAGCACCAAGCGCATCGGCGTGACCCGGCTGCATCTGGAGCAGGACGCCGGCAAGTCGCTGCACGACCAGCACCCGAGCAAGAGCTTCATCGACCTGAACCGCTCCGGCATCGCGCTGATGGAGATCGTGAGCGAGCCGGATTTGCGCACGCCGGAGGAGGCCGGAGCGTATTTGCGGAAGCTGCGCACCATCCTGCGCTACCTCGGCACCTGCGACGGCAACATGGAGGAAGGGTCGATGCGCGCCGACGTGAACGTGTCGGTGCGCCGGCATGGGGAGCCGTTCCGCACCCGCTGCGAGGTGAAGAACGTGAACTCGGTCCGCTTCGTCATGCAGGCCATCGAGGCGGAGGCGGCGCGGCAGGTGGAAGTATGGGAGTCCGGCGGCACGGTGGACCAGGAAACCCGGCTGTTCGACCCGGCCCGCGGCGAGACCCGCAGCCTGCGGAGCAAGGAGGACGCGCACGACTACCGCTACTTCCCGGACCCCGACCTGCTGCCGCTGGTGCTGGACGAGGCCTGGGTGGCCGGGCTGCGGACCAGCCTGCCGGAGCTGCCGGATGCCAAGCGTGCCCGGTTCGTGGCGGAGCACGGGCTGTCGCCCTATGACGCCGCCGTGCTGGTGGCGGACCAGGAAACGGCGGCGTTCTACGAGACTGTGGCGGCCGGACGGGACGCGAAGCTCGCGGCGAATTGGATGATGGGGGACTTCTTCGCCGCGCTGAACCGCACCGGGCGCAGCATCGGCGATAGCCCGGTGTCGGCCGCGGCGCTCGGCCAGTTGCTCGACCTGCTGGCGGACCGGACGATCAACGGGCGCATCGCCAAGGAGGTGTTCGAGGCGATGGTGGACACCGGCGAGTCCCCGGCCAGCATCGTCGAGAGCCGTGGCCTGCGCCAAGTGACCGACACCGGCGCCATTGATCAAGCGGTGGACCGGGTACTGGCCGCGAACCCGGACAAGCTCGCGGAGTATCGCGGGGGCAAGGACAAGCTGTTCGGGTTCTTCGTGGGGCAGGTGATGAAGGCCATGGCGGGGAAGGGCAACCCGGCGCTGGTCAACGAGGCGCTGCGGCAACGGCTTTCAGCATAAGGGGACCGGCATGATCGAGCTGCACACCTACAACACCCCGAACGGGCGCAAGATCAGCGTGGCGCTGGAGGAAATGGCGCTGCCGTACTCGGTCCATGTGGTCGATATCACCAAGGACCAGCAGTTCAAGCCGGAGTTCCTGGCGATCAGCCCGAACAACCGCATCCCGGCCATCATCGACCCGGACGGCCCGGGCGGCACGCCGATCTCAGTGTTCGAGTCCGGCGCCATCCTGCTTTACCTCGCGGAGAAGACCGGGCAGTTCATGCCAACTGGCCTGCGTGAGCGGGTGCCGGTGCTGGAGTGGCTGATGTGGCAGATGGGCGGGTTCGGCCCGATGCCGGGGCAGGTGCACCATTTCCTGACGGTGAACGGCGACGACCAACGCTATGGCCTGGCCCGCTACACCAAGGAAACGCTGCGGCTGTATGGCGTGCTGGACCGGCGGCTGGCGCAAATCGAGTTCGTGGCCGGTGCGCTGTCGGTCGCCGATTTCGCCATCCTCGGCTGGGGCTGGCGGCATGAGCGCCACCGGGTCAGCCTGGACGAGTTCCCGAACGTGAAGCGCTGGTATGACGTGCTGATGGCCCGGCCCGGCGTGCAGCGGGGCTTTGCCGTCGCCCTGTCCTGACGGCTTGTGCCTGACCGTTTGACGGCCCGGGCGGGAACGCCTAGAACCGCAGGGTAAACGCTGTGCGATGACGACCCCGGCGGAGGGGTGGCCGAGTGGCTGAAGGCAGCGGTTTGCTAAACCGCCGTACGGCGTCAAGCCGTACCGTGAGTTCGAATCTCATCCCCTCCGCCAACTCCCCATTTTGTTATTTGCCTGTAACCATGGCATTCGTCAGGAAATGACAAGTCGCGTTGCGCAGATGAGGCGTGACGCAATGCATATTCTCGTCTATAAGGGCGTTCTGAATCAACTTCTGGTTATGGGTTTCGATGGGCTACGCATGGCGATCCCGTCACCCGTGCCGCGTACTTTCAAGAGGGAAAGGAACAGGGCGGGGGATGAATGATTCTGTTGGTTGACGATGACGAGGCGGTGCGTGAAACCTCGGCGGAGATGCTGCAGGAACTTGGCTACACCGTGGTCCAAGCCACCAGCGGCCACGCGGCGCTCAGCGTGCTGGACCAGCGTGAGGGCGTGGAGGTGATGGTCACGGACGTCCGCATGCCCGGCATGTCCGGACTGGAGCTGTCGGACATCGCAGCCCGCCGCTTCCAGGAGCTACGGGTCATCCTCATCTCCGGCTATTTCCTGCCCCAGCCCATCAACCGGCGCTTCCTGCAGAAGCCCTTCCGCATCCGCGAGTTGGACGAGGCCATCCGCGCCGAGCTGGCCTGCGTCGGGTAAACTCCACGCGACGCTTCCTGCATCTCAGGAACTTGCGACGGCTTCACGGTGTTGGACGCGTCTCAAAACATTCGTGGAACTGCGCGTGGACGCCTCCTTGTTGGCTGGACCAAACCTGTCGGTGGCTGTCGCCATCCCGGCGCATAACGAGGCGGACTGGATCGCACGATGCCTGAATGCGTTGGACCGGCAGCTTGACGGGGCCGGATACGACGTTGTCTTGCTGGTCAACAACTCGACGGATGCGACTGCGGCCATCGCCCGCGCCATGCGGCCTACCCTGTCATTCGCCCTGGACGTGGTTGAGCACGAGTTCCCGTCGAAGCAGCAGACCGCGGGCCAGGCCCGGCACTTGGCGATGGAACTTGCGGCCGGCAAGCTGCCGCCGGGTGGGGTGGTGCTCAGCACGGACGCGGACGGCCAGGTCGCGCCGGATTGGCTTGCCGTCAACCTGCTCCACATTCGCCACGGAGCGGACGCGGTAGCGGGACGTGCGGTTCTCGACGACGCCGACGCCGCAGCGATCCCCGCGGTGCTGCACGAGGACGATGCGCGCGAGTGCGCCTACGGGGCGTTGCTGGACGAGATCGACCACCTGATCGACCCCGACCCGGCCGACCCGTGGCCCCGGCACACCGAGCACTCGGGCGCCAGCATTTGCGTGACGCTTGACGCCTATCGCCAAGCGGGCGGCGTCCCGCCCATAGCGGTCGGGGAGGACCGGGCCTTCTTCGCCGCGCTGCGCCGGGTCGATGCCCGGATTCGCCATGCGCCTGATGTTTGCGTGACGGTTTCGGGACGCACTGACGGGCGGGCCGTCGGCGGCATGGCGGACACGATCCGCCGCCGGCTCGTGACCCCGGATGCATTCTTGGACGACGCTTTGGAACCTGCGGCGAACCATGTCCGACGTGCCCGCCTGCGCGCTGAGGTCCGCCGTCTGCTTCAGGGACGGGGGAACTTACCGTCTCGGCTCTCGCGGGAACTCGACTGCGATCCGGCGTCGGTGGATGCGGCACTGAAGCAGGGCACGTTCGGCGTGGCTTGGGAGATGATCGAGGGCGTGGCGGCCGGGTTGACGCGTGTCCGGGTTCCGGTTGCCGCCCTGGCTGAGGAAACGAGGAAAGCCCGGCGGATCGTCGCCAGCCTACGCGCGGACCGTGCCGCTCTGTCCAAGCGGGGCAGCGCGCCGGATCACGGAATCATCGTGCGTCCGGCTCATGCATCGTCAGAAATGTTTCGTATGGCCGGTTGAAGATGTCCAGGAGGTTGGACGGCAATTGGAAGCCGTCCGGGTCGTCTTGGATCAGCCCGCCGTATTGGCTGGCATGGGCCGCGACGGCCAGGCGTTTCGCCGCCAAGTGGTCCGTGATGTCGAGCCGCATCCCACGGGGCGCCGGGCCGGGCAACCGGGTGCCGGGGGGCAACGTCCAGCCCCAGATCGGGTAGGCGAGGTGGCGCAGGCGGCAGCGCGCGATGGCGTCGCTGGCCATGAGGTGCGCCGCAAGGTGGTCGCAATGGGGATCGTGCTGCCAAGGCGACAGGATGCACGCCGCCCCGGTCCGTTCAGCGAAGGACAGGATCGCGGCCACCGCGGCATCAAATCCGTCTCCCTCCATAGGCGCCGCGGTGTCGCGCAGCCCCAGGAAGCTGAGGTGGCCGGGGGGAAGGCCAAGGATGCTGACGGCGTTCACCGCCTCCTGTTCACGCAATTCCTTGAGGCGAAGGGGAGGGTAAGCCCGGGAGTTCGGGTGCGACCCGGTGCCGTCGGTCAGGATCAGCACAAACGGCGCATGTCCCGCGGCCGAGGCGGCGGCAATCAGGCCGCCGCAGCCCAGAGATTCGTCGTCGGCATGGGGCGCGAGAATGAGAACCGGCTTGCCACGCGTGACCGCACCGAGCGGCATGATCGGCAGGGCGGTCATGGCCTCGAACGCCTGTGCCGCGGAGATCATGCGGAGAAGCTGTGGAGTGCGGCCTCGGTCAGGACGGAGTCGGGCGCGGGTTGGCGCAGGTAAACCGCGAGGTCGCGCAGCAGGCGCTCCACCGGGTTCGGCCGCAGGAAGGCAGCAAGGCCCAAGGCCCGCTGCGCCAGCCGCATGGCGTCCAGGCAAGCAGCCTCGACCGCAATCCGCGCGAGGTTGACGTAGGCGACCCGGTCGGCGACCGGCATTTCGCTGGCCTCGGCGCGCTCCGCCGCGGCGGTGGTCCAGAGCCGGGCGGTTTCCTGCGCGATCAACATGCGGCCGAACCGGTCCTGCTGCAGCGGCGCGGCCTGATGGCTCCGGCGCGCAAGCTGGTCCCGGGTCGCCAAAACGAGCGCATCGAGGCCGCCCAGCGTCACCGCGGAGGTGCGCCAGGCGCCCGTGGACAGCAGCGGCTCCCGCAGGTAGTCGCCGGGGCCGCCGATCAGCGCGTCGTTCGGCAAAGGCGTGCCCTGGAAGCGGGCGACGCCGTTGATGCAGGCCCGCATTCCTTGCAGGGTGCCGAGCTTCGGCTCGATGGCGACGGTGCGGTCCACGGTGACGACCGCCATCTGCGAGCCGGCAGGGGTGGACATCGTCACCAAGGCCCGCGTGACGTGCCCGGCGCCCGAGCATGGCCCCTTGCTGCCGCGCAGCGACCCGTCACTGAGTTGCAGGGCCTGCTCCGGCGGGTCCGTGACCCAAAGGCCGAACAGGTGGCCGTCCCGTACCTCCGCCGCAACGCGCCCGACCTGCGCGGGGGTGCCATAGGCGGCGATCAGCTTGACCGCGTTGACATGCGCTTCGAACAGCCGGCCCACAGATAGGTTGCCTTGCCCCAGGATCGTCAGCAGGCGGAGGATCAGGTCCATGCCGCCGGGTTCGGTGCCCGCGCCGTGCCCGTCTTGATCTGTCGGCAGCGGCGCTTTGAGCACCCCAAGCTCACGCAGCGCCTGGAAATCCTGCTCCGGAAACGCCTCCTCCGCGTCGAGCGCGATGGCACGGGCCTGCATGGCCGGGATCAGGCGGGCGAGTGCGGCTGGAATTGTGTCAGGCATCATATCAGTCGGCCGTGGCGCCGATCTTGTCGGGACCAATCTTATCGGCGAGGGTGGGCATCGTCCTGCGCCGGGACGGCGACAGCCAACGCTGCACGCGGTCGAGGTAGAGGTAAACGACCGGCGTGGTGTAGAGCGTCAGGATCTGGCTGAGCAGCAGGCCGCCCACCATGGCGTAGCCCAAGGGTTTCCGAAGCTCCGACCCGGCGCCGCTGCCGAGCATCAGCGGCAAGCCGCCGAGCAGGGCCGCCATCGTCGTCATCAGGATGGGCCGGAACCGCATCAGGCACGCTTCCCGGATGGCGTCATGCGGGGCGGCACCCCGCTGGCGCTCCGCGCTGATCGCGAAGTCCACCATCATGATCCCGTTCTTCTTCACGATCCCGATCAGCAGGATGACGCCGATCAGGGCGATCACCGAAAGGTCGTAGCCCGCAGCCATCAGCATCAGCAGCGCGCCCACCCCCGCGGAGGGCAGGGTCGAGAGGATCGCGACCGGCAGGATGAAGCTCTCATACAGCACGCCCAGGATGATGTACACGGTGATGAGCGCCGCGGCGATCAGATAGGGCTGGGTGCCGAGCGACGCCTGGAACGCCTGGGCCGTGCCTTGGAAGGTGCCGCGCAGGGTGGCAGGCGCGCCGATCTGCGCCATGGCGGCGTCGATGGCATCGACGGCCTGCCCCAGCGCCGCTTCCGGTCCCAGGTTGAACGACAGGGTCACGGCGGGGAACTGGCTCTGGTGCGAGATCGCCAGCGGCGCGACCGGCTTCGTGTCGAGCGTGGCAAAGGTGGACAGCGGCACGGCGGCGCCGTCCCGTGCCCGGACATGGAGCTTGTCCAGCGTGCTCATGTCGCCCTGCATCTCCGGCGGCGCTTCCAGGATAACCTTGTAGGTGTTCACCTGCGTCGAATACTGCGCAACTTGGCGCTGGCCGAACGCGTCGTACAAGGTGTCGTCGATCACCTGCGGCTGGATGCCGAAGCGCGCGGCGCGGTCGCGGTCGATGGTGAGCGTCGCGGTGGTCCCGGCGATCTGCTGGTCGGTCGCCAGGTCGCGCAGGATGGGAAGCTCCCGCAGCTTCGCCAGGATCTTGGGCGTCCATTCATACAGCTCGGCCAGGTCCGCGTCCTGCAGCGTGAATTGATACTGCGTCTTGGCGAGGCGCCCGCCGACGTTGATGTCCTGCGCCGCCTGGAAGAACACCTTGATGCCCTCGATTTCGGCAAGCTGCGGGCGCAGGCGCGCGATCACCTGCTGTACCGTGGCGTCGCGGTCTTCGAACGGCTTGAGGCTGGTCCAGATCCGGCCGTTGTTGCCGGTCTGTCCGCCCAGCCCGGCGCCGATGCTGGACGACACGGCGGCAACCGCCGGGTCGCTGGCGATCACCCGGGCGGCGGCGACCTGGCGGCGGGCCATCTCGGCGAACGACACGTCCTGCCCGGCCTCCGTCAGCCCGACCAGCACGCCGGTGTCCTGGGTGGGGAAGAAGCCTTTGGGAATCTGTATGTAAAGGAAAACTGTGCAGGCGAGCGTGGCGAAGAACGCCATCAGCGTGATGAACTGGAAGCGCAGGGCAATGTCCAGGGTGCGCCGGTAGCCGGCCAGCAGCGCGTCGAAGAACCGCTCGACCACGCGGTACAGCAGGCCGTGCTCGCCGGAGTGGTGCTTGAGGAAGCGCGAGCACATCATGGGCGTGAGCGTCAGCGACACCACGGCCGAGACCATGACGGCAATGGCGACCGTCATGGCGAACTCCCGGAACAGCCGCCCGACGATCCCGCCCATCAGCAGCAGCGGGATGAACACGGCGATCAGCGAGAGGCTGATGGAGATGATGGTGAAGCCGATCTCCCCCGCGCCCTTCAAGGCGGCGTCGCCGGGCGACATGCCGTCCTCGATGTGGCGGTATATGTTCTCCAGCATGACGATGGCGTCATCCACCACGAAGCCGACCGCAATGGTGAGCGCCATCAGGGTCAGGTTGTTGAGGCTGTAGCCGCACAGGAACATGACGGCGAAGGTGCCGACAAGGGCGAGCGGCACGGTGACGCTGGGGATCACCGTTGCCCAAACATTGCGGAGGAACAGGAAGATCACCATGACGACCAAGGCGATCGACAGCAGCAGGGTGAACTGCACCTCATGCAGCGATGCGCGGATGGTTACGGTGCGGTCCACGATGGTTTCCACCGTAACGGAAGGCGGGATGGCGGCGCGCAGCTTGGGCAGCGCCGCCTTGATCCGTTCCACCGTGTCGATCACGTTTGCGCCGGGCTGCTTGTAGATGAAAAGCTGGATGCCGCGCTTGCCGTTCTGCCACCCGGCGAGGCGGGCGTTCTCCGGGCCGTCCACCGCCGTGCCGATGTCGCGCACCCGCACCGGGGCGCCGTTGCGCCAGGACAGGATCACGTCGTTCAACTCGCGCGGCTTGGTGAGCTGGTCGTTGGCATAGATGGCGAAAGCCTGCCGCGCGCCGTCCAGCGTGCCCTTTGGCGCATCAACGGTCGCGCTGACCAGCAATTGGCGCACGTCCTCCAGGGTCAGGCCCATGGCGGCGAGGCGGGCCGGATCGGCCTGCACGCGGATCGCGCGCTTCTGCTCGCCGCCGATGGACACCTGGGACACTCCGGCGACCTGCGAGATTTGCTGGCTCAGGATGTTGTCGGCGTAGTCGTCCACGGCGATCAGCGGCAGCACGGCCGACTGCACCGCGAGGATCAGGATCGGGCTGTCGGCCGGGTTCACCTTGCGGAAGATGGGTGGGTTGGGAAGGTTGCGCGGAAGCTGCCCGCCGGCGTTGTTGATGGCGGCCTGGATGTCCAGCGCCGCGCCGTCGATGTTGCGGTCGAGGTCGAACTGCACCACCACCTGCGTCGAGCCGCCAACGCTGACGGAGGTCATCTGCGCCACGCCCGCGATCTGCGAGAACTGCCGCTCCAGCGGCTGGGCCACGGTGGACGCCATGGTTTCCGGACTGGCGCCGGGCAGGTTGGCCGTCACCTGGATGGTGGGGAACTCGACACGGGGCAGGGGCGCCACCGGCAGCAGCGGGTAGGCGGCGATGCCGATCAGCAGGATGGCCGCCATCAGCAGCGAGGTCGCGACCGGGCGGCGGATGAACGGGGTTGAGATGCTCATGACGGCGTGTTTCCCCTTGCCCGGCCTAGCTCGCCGGCTTCGGCTCGGACGCCGCGACGGGCGCGCCGATGGACAGCCGGGACTGCCCGGCCAACACGACCTTCTCGCCGCCGCTCAGCCCTTTGGCGATCACCACGGCGTGCCCGTCATCCTGCCCCACCTCGACCGGCTGCAAGGCGACGGTGTTGTCCGGCTTCACGACAAACACGTACAGCCCTTCCGGGCCGCGCTGGACCGCGGCGGAGGGCAGGGTCAAGGCGCCGCGCCGCACATCGAGCCGGGTGCGGAGGTTCACGAACTGGCCCGGCCATAGGCTGTCATCCCCGTTCGCAAACACCGCTTTCAGCTTGATCGTGCCGGTCGAGGCGTCGATGGCGCTGTCGATGGTCAGCAACTCGCCTTCGCTCAATTTGGTCCGGTCGTCCGAGCTGTAGGCGGCCACCTGCAGCTTGCCTTGCCGCATCGCCTGCTGGAGCTGCGGCAGGATGTCCTGCGGCAAGGTGCAAATGGCGGCAATGGGGTGGATCTGGGTGATGGTGACGATGCCGGTGCTGGCTGTGTCGGCGGCGCGGATGTAGTTGCCGGGGTCGATCTGGCGCAAGCCGACGCGGCCCTCCAGCGGGGCGGTGATTCTGGTGAAATCGAGGTTGAGCTGCGCGGCGCTGACCGAGGCGTCGTCGCCCTGGACGTTGGCCTCGGCCTGGGCGACGTTGGCGCGCTGCAGGTCGAGCCGCTGGCGGGAGGCTGTCTGGCTTTGCGCCAGGTCGGCGTAGCGGACCAGGTCGCCGCGGGCATTGGTTAGCAACGCCGCATCCGCCGCCCGTTTGGCGATGGCCTGGTCCAGCGCCGCCTGGTAGGGCCGGGGATCAAGCTGGGCCAGCAGGTCGCCGGGCCGCACCTGCTGGCCTTCGGTGAACAGTATCTTGTCCAAAGTCCCGTCCACGCGTGCCCGCACCAGGACGGATTGGAACGCCTGCACCGTGCCAATGGCGCGGGCGAGGATCGGCACATCCTCCCGGACGGGAGACACGACCGTGACCGGCACGCCGGCGGGCGCCTGAGCCTGAGCCGGCACGCCCAGCCCCAAGCCGATCAGCAGAGTGGCGGCGGCAAGAATGGAACGAGTTGACCGCATGGACCCTGGGATTGTTGCTTCTCCCCGCACTATGCCGTCACCGTGCCAATTTGCGCCAGCATCTAAAGGTTGCCATCCACCTTCCGTCGTTCGGCAGCGAGCGTCATGAGTTCGTGTTGACCCGCCCCGGCACCATCCGCACCGCGAGCCGGGTGGGGGCGGCACGGTAGGCGTCCAGCCCACGCCCGCTGCCCACGCCCGGCGCCTGCGCGATGGAGGCCGGCAGCGGGATGATCCGGGCGCTCGGCCCAATCGAGGCTGTCGTGCTGGCCGGCGGAACAGGGGTGAAGGTGGGGGACCATGGCGGCAGCAGGGCTTGCCGGATGGGAACGTCTGCGCCGGCCGGCGGCCGGAAATCCGGTTTGGCCCACAGCGCCAGCACCTTGCGTCCGTAGTCCGCGCCGACCTCCGGCGTCAGGGAATGGTATCCGGCCGCGGCGCCGGGCCAGGACCCGGTCTTCGCCTGGAGGCTTTGCAGGAAGCGGCCGGCATAGCGGGCGTTGGCGCTGGGGTCGAAGGCTTCCTCCAACGAGGAGAAGGCGTCGGCGTGATACATCAGGTTGACCTGCATGCAGCCCACGTCGATGGACCGCACGCCCCGCGCCCGCAACCCGGTGACGGCGGCCATCGCCTCCGCCTTGCTGTCGAAGAAGTAGCCGACGCCCTCCGCGTTGATGGTCCAGGGCCAGGCCGCGACGAGGCCGCCGGGGTCGCGGCGCCCGCTTTCCACCGCGCCGATGGCCTGCATCAGGCGGTCGGGCACGCCGGTCGAACGTTCCGCTGCCGCAATCGCCGCGCGGCACAAGGCGAAGGGCTGCGCGGGCAGGTCGGCCCAGGCGAGGGACGGCACGGCGAGCAGGACGGCCAGGAGCAGCATACGCATGGCCGGCAGGGTACCGCATTCCGATGAACAATCGGTGAACGCGGCGCCGGGTTCAGCCCGCCAGCAACTCGGTTGCCGAGGCGGCGAGTTCGGCGGCCAGTTGGCCCAAGTGCTGCCGGATGACGCCGAACGCGATGGCCCGCTCGAACCGCGCCTCGTCCATGTAAAGGCCGCGCGCAACCTCGATCTGCAAGGCGTGCACGTGCTCCCGCGGGCGGCCGTAGTGCCGGGTGACGTAGCCGCCGGCATAGGGATCATTGCGGCGCACGCGGTAGCCGAACCCGGTCAGCACGGCCTCCACCCGCCGGGTCACGCGGGGGGAGCAGGTCGTGCCGTGGGCGTCGCCCAGCACGAAGTCCGGGGCGTCCGGCAGCGCGCTGCGCCCGCAGCCCTGGCCCGGCATGGAATGGCAATCAATCAGCAAGCAGGCGCCGAACTGCTGCCGGGTCGCGTCGATCAGCGCGGTCAGGCCGAGATGGTAGGGTTCCCAGCAGGCATGAATCCGCTCCGCCGCGTCGCTGAACCGCAGCTTGCCGCGGTAGATGGCCTCGCCTGACGCGACGACGCGGGCGATCGTGCCCAGCCCGGCGCCCACGCGGGCGCTTTTGGTATTGACCCAGTCCGGCAACGCGTCGTCGAACATCGCGGGGTCAAGCTCCCATGCCTCCCGGTTCGGGTCGCAGTAGGCGCGGGGAAAAGTGGCGGCGATCAGCGGGGCGCCGTGGCAGGGCGCGAGACCGAACAGCTCATCAACGAAGCTGTCCTCGCTGCGGCGCAAGCCGGCGGGGTCCAGCCGTGCGGCGCGCTGGAACTCCGGCAGGTAGTTCTGCCCGGAGTGCGGCGACGCGAACACCAGCGGGGCGGTCTGCCGCGCGGGACGGACGATCAGGTAAGGCGGCATCGTCGTCTGGGGCAGCGCGACTGAGGTGTCCATAGTTCTATTCAACCCAGAGTCGCGGCATCTGTCACGTATCCAACGCATATGGCCGGCGGGCCGCCTTGCGTCATCGGGGCCGTTTGATCTAAACCATCGCTCGGATGGGCGGTTAGCTCAGCGGTAGAGCATCGTGTTGACATCGCGAGGGTCACAGGTTCAATCCCTGTACCGCCCACCATTCCTATAGACTCAAGCGACTTACGCACGCAGGCCCGCCAGGCGGTCAGCCACATGCGGAATGGCGTCCATCTCCGCGTTGGCAAAGGCAAGGCGCAGGTGCTGCTCCTGGCCGGGGCCGAAGGCGCTGCCGGGTAGGCACAGCGCGCCGCGCCCGGTCGCAAGCGCCTCGGCGACCTGGTCCGCGGGCACTCCGGGGAACGGGTGGCGGACGTAGGCGAAGTAGGCGCCGAGCGACTCCAAGTGCCAGCCGGGCAGATGCTGGAGGGCCTGCCGCATTGCCGCGGCACGAGCGTTGATCGTGCGGCGATTGGCGTCGCGCCACCCGGGAAGCGCGTCAATCGCCCAGCGCAGCGCCGTCTGGCCGGCCCGCTGCGGGCAGATATGCATGCAGTCCAGCACCTTCATGAACTGCTGCACCATCTCCGCCCCGGCCACAACCGCGCCGAGGCGATGGC
>CAXTUQ010000080.1:0-14502 GCA_964247405.1 uncultured Acetobacteraceae bacterium | reverse complement strand
CGGCCTTGAAGTAACGCAGGCCCGGCACCCACAACGGCCGCAGCATGCGCAGCGCTCCGGCGATGAGGGCCAGGCTGTCCGACGTCGGCTCAATGCGCCCGGCGCGCTGCCCGGAGTGCCACGGCTCGTCCGGCCCGTGCGGGTTGGTCTGCAGGAACACCGCCATGTAGCACGCCTGCAGGTCCTCGGCGCGCAGCTTCTCCCCGGCCCGGCCGGCATAGGCCGCGACCGCTTAGCGCCCATCCAGGTCGTTCAGGGGTGAGACTGCGGCACCCGAAAGCAGACATTGATCGAGCTTGTTGGCTTCCGGCGTGATCCAACCCGCCTCGAAAGTCGCTGACCAGCACGGGAGCCGGAGTCGCTGACTGAGCTGAGTTTCACTGCCGCCCATCGTACGATTTCGAAATCGAACAGTAGGCAATGAACCCTGCATTGACCCGGCGTTGCCGTTCAGCTGAGAGCGGCGCGATTGACCACTAAGGTCGGGTCCAGCGTCCCGTCGAAAGCGGCGAGCACGTTGCGGACGGTTGCCTTACCCATGTCGACCAGGCACTCGGCCGTGAGAGCCGCGCAATGCGGGCTGAACACAATGTCCTCGCGGGCAAGCAGCGGATCGTCGGCGGGCAGCGGTTCGCGCACAAATACGTCGAGGCCCGCACCGTGCAGGTGGCCCGCTTCCAGGGAAAGGATCAGCGCGGCTTCGTCGATGATGCCACCACGCGCGGCGTTGAGCAGGATCGAGCCCGCCTTCATGCTGGCCAGCGCCGGGGCGTCGATGAGATTGCGCGTCTTTTCGCCGAGCGGCACGTGGAGCGACACCACATCGGCTTGCGCCAACGCCGTGTGCAGTGTGTCGAAAAACTGCACGTTGGGGAAACGGGCTCGCTCCACAAAGGGATCGAAGGCCGTGATCGACAAGCCGAGAGCGCGGGCGCGGGCGGCAAACTCCTGACCGATGCGGCCGTAGCCGACGAGCAGCAGGGTCTTACCTCGCAGCTCGAGCGTGGCCTTGCGACTGCGCACGCTGAAATCGCCTGCCCGTACCGCGCGATCGAACAATGCGCCGTTCTTGGCGACCGCCAGCATCAGGAACAAGGTGTGCTCGGCGACCGACACGGCATTCACGTCGCCGATGATCGTCACCGGGATGTTGCGCTCCGTGCAAAAGGCGACCGGCACATTGTCGTAACCGACCCCGTGGCGCGAGATGATCTTGAGGTTGCGAACTTGTGCGAGCGCTTCGGCGGGCAGCGGCGCATCCCGGATCGTGATCGCGTCGACGTCTCCGACATGGGCGGCGATGCTGGCCACGCTCGTGTCGGTCAGCACCTGAAATTCGATGTCGTCACGCGCCGCGAGCAGATCCAGCGCCGGTTGGGCGATGCGCTGGATCACGAGGACCTTCTTGCGATTGCTCATGGGATTGATCTAAGGTCGAGAGTGGAATGAGCTGATGCTCGTCCAGCCGCCGTCGAACATCAGCACGCCGCCCATCACTCTCTGAAACGTCCGAGACGCCCCAGCTTTATCCTGGAGAGTGCAAAAATCCTAGAAATTGGCGTCGGCCAAGAACGGAGCCGTTATCGGAGTCTCGATGAAGGCTCACGCACCTCCATTGTTTGATCCAACATGCCAAGGCTTGACGACGAGGTCAACATCTCGCACAACCGTGCGATAAACGCACAAACTGCACATGCCGGATGTCCCCGTCGCCAAGTCGGATTTCTCGCAGACGCTGACGCGGGGTCTCGACCTGCTCGGCGTCCTCTCGGACTCGGCCGAGCCTCTCTCGGTCAGCCAGGGCGCCGAACGGGTCGGCATCAGTCGCGCCGCCGCGCGTCGCCTGCTGCTGACCTTGCGTGAACTCGGATATGTCCAATCCGACGGCTCAAAGTTCTGGCTGACGGCACGGGTTCTCCAGCTCGGGGCGGGCTTGATCCGCGCTGGCGGCTTGTGGAACAGCGTCGCCCCGCATGTGATCGATCTGGCCGAGCGCTTGAATGAACCATGCTCGGTTTCCGTGCTCGACGGGCCGGACACTCTGTTTGTCTGCCGCGACGCGACCCGGCGCATCTTCACGACCCGGCTCGGCGTGGGCGACCGGCTGCCGGCCCACTGCTCGGCCAGCGGCAAGATGCTGTTGGCCTGCCTTCCGGACGATCAACTGCGACACGTCCTGGCGATCCGACCCCTGGTCGCCCGCACACCGGCCTCGATTACCGATCCCGTGCGTTTGCGCAGCGAACTCGCGGTGACGTGCGCGCGCGGCTACGGGTTGGCGATCGACGAGATGGAAGACGGCACGCTGTCTGTCGCCGTTCCGCTGCATGAACGGAGCGGACGGGTGATCGCCGCGATGAGCCTCGCCTCACACCGGATGCGGCGCACGCCGGGTGATCTTGCCGGCCCCCTTCTCGCGGAGTTGCGATCGGCCGCGCCAAAGGTCGAACAGGTGATCGAGAGTTTTCAGGATCGGGGCTGGGTGCTCTGATCTGGATTGAGCCTGGAAACTGCAACGAAAAGGGAAGGGTCATGGCAACATCCTCGCCGTCCGAGAAAAAGGCGATCGCGGCAGTGCCGCTTCCGACCATGCCGTTCGACACCGCCCGGCTCGACGGGCTGCTGGACGACGCTGGTCTAGATGCCGTGCTGGTGACTTCCAAGCACAACATCCAATACATGCTAGGCGGCTACCGATACTTCTTCTACGCCAACATGGACGCCCACGGTCTGAGCCGCTATCTCCCTTGCATCATCTACATCAAGGGGCGGCCGCAAGAGACGACGTATATCGGCAGTCCCATGGAGGACTACGAGCGCGAACTCGGCAAGTTCTGGATGGGCAACACGCATTTCGGCAACATGACCTCGCGCCAGACGGCAGCGACCGCGGTGGCGACCCTGCGGCGTTGCGCGCCGCACGTCCGGCGCTTCGGCCTTGAGACGAGCTTCCTGCCGGTGGACGCCTACGAGGTTCTGCGGGATGGCCTGCCAAGGGCGTCCTTCGCGTCGGCGACGCTGCCGCTCGAGTTGCTTCGGGCCCTCAAGACGCCCGGGGAGCTGAGGATGATTGAGGACGCCTCGACAAAGGTGGTCGAAGCAATGCTAGCAGCCATCGGCCATCATGGGGCAGGCGCCACCAAGGCCGACATCGCTGACGACCTGCGGGTGGAGGAGACGGCCCGGGGCGTCACCTTCGACTACTGCCTGATCACCATGGGGCCGTCGTTCAATCGCGCGCCGTCGGGGCAGGCCTGGCGGGACGGGGATGTGCTGTCGCTCGACTCCGGGGGCAACATCGGCGGCTATATCGGCGATCTCTGCCGCATGGCCATTCTAGGCGAGCCCGACGCGGAGCTCGGAGACCTGCTCGCCGAGATCGATGCCATTCAGATGGCGGCCCGCAACCCTGTCCGGGCCGGGACGAGGGGCGCGGACGTCTTCGCCGGACCCGAGGCGCTGCTGGCGCGCTCGCCCCATCGGGACAGCCTCGACTTCGTGGCGCACGGCATGGGTATCGTCAGCCACGAGGCACCGTGGCTGACGGCGCGCTCTGCCGTGCCTTACGAGGCCTACCATGCCGACCGGCCGCTCGAGGCGGGCATGGTCCTGTCGATCGAGACCACGCTTCTGCATCCGCGCCGCGGCTTCATCAAGCTGGAGGACACCGTCGCCGTGACGGAGACGGGCTGGACCGCCTTCGGCGATGCCGGCCGGGGCTGGAACAGGAGCCGGGGCTGAGAGCGCGAAAAGCCGCCCGTGAAAGGGCGGCCTCGCGGGAGGCGCGGGAACGCGCCGCCTCGCCGTCAGAAGTTGTATTTGTCGACGTTGTCCTTGTTGAAGACCAGCGGCGGCCCAAGCAGGATCTCGTCCTTGGCGGTGAACTTGAGTTCACCGAGGCGCCCGGCTTTGACCACTCCCTTGGCCGGGTCGAGCGTGCCGTCCAGCTGCGCCTTGGTGATGTAGATGGCGGCGTAGCCGATATCGACCGGGCTCCACAGCACCGCGTCCTTGATGATGCCGTCCCTGACATAAGGACGAATTGCGTTCGGCACGCCGATGCCGGCGATGGCGATCTTGCCCGAAAGCCCGAGCTGCTTAACCGCTTCGGCCACGCTGACGTCGGCGATGCCGTCCACCGTGAACACGCCCTTGGTGTCGGGGTTGGCGCGCAGGTAATTCAGGGTGACGTTCTTGCCCTTCTCGATGTCCTGTTCGCCGAGCAGGGTCGTCTTGATGTGCATGTCGGGATACTTCTTGGCGACCGTGTCCTTGATGGCCTTCATCCAGGCCAGCATGTTGGAAGCCGTCAGCGAGCCCGTGACCATAAGGAAGTCGCCGGACGGGCCTGCGCCCTTGGCCATGATGTCGGCGATGGTCTCGCCGATGGCGTCGTAGGAAGCCTGGTTGAGGAAGACCTGGCGGGCGTCGGATTTCACGTCGGCATCCCACGTATTGACCTTCATGCCCTTCTGTTGCGCCCGCATCAGCGAGGGTGCGAGCGCGGTAGGGTCGAGCGCGCAAATCGAGATCGCGTCGATGCGACTGCGAACCAGACGGTCAACGATGTCAACTTGGCCGGCCACGTTGGCGTCAACGGGGCCGTTGTACTGCACGCTCAGGCCGAGTTCCTTGCCCGCTTCCTGGGCGCCTTGGTTCGCCGAAACGAAATAAGGGTCGCTCGTGAACTTCGGCACGAAAGCGACGGTCTGCGTAGCTGCCCAAGCGGGACCGCTCAGCAGGCCTGACGTGCCGGCCAGCAGGCCACCGCTCAGGCCCATCATGGCCTGCCGGCGGGTGGGATGGAGAAGCCCGGACGGGCGTCGTTGGTCGTGGGGCATGGCGTATGTCCTCCCAAGTCTTGGTTATCCGGTCGAAACGCCGGAGCAGCGGCCCGCCTCGACGGCGAGATCTCAAATCCGCGCCTCGCTTCAGCGCGGCGAGCGGCGGAAAAACTCGTTGGCCAGCACACCCAGGATCAGGAAGCCGCCCACGATGACAAGCCCCCAGTCGTTGCGGACGCCCGCCGAGACCAGCCCGTCCTGCAGGTAGGCGAGCACCAGCACGCCAAGCACCGTCCCCGGGATGGTCCCGGCCCCGCCCGTGATCTTGGTGCCGCCCAGCACCACCATGGCGATGACCGGCAGCTCCAGTCCTATGGAGGCGTTGGCGCGGGCCGTCGAAACCCGGGCCGTTTGGATGATCGCAGCAATCGCGGCGAGGCCTCCCATCAGGCCGTAGATGGCAAGCTGCACGCGCTCAACCGAGACGCCAGAAAACCGGGTGGCAAGCTCGTTCGCGCCAATGCCGTAAACCCGGCGGCCGAAAGTGGTGCGGTCGAGCAGTAGCCAGCATGCAGTCGCGGCGGCCACCAGGACCGGCAGTTGCACCGGCACGAGGCCGCCCGCGAAGTAAGACTGGCCGATGCTGGTGAACCAGGGCGGAAAGTCCGACACGGCGGCCGCGTTGGAGATGGCATAGGCGCCGCCCCGATAGATGGCCATTGTGGCGAGCGTCACGACGAAGGGGTGCAGGCCGAGATAGGCGACTGCCGCGCCGTTGACGAGGCCGCCCGCGACTCCTGTCGCGACCCCCAGCAGCATGGCGAGGGGAAGCGGCAGGCCGGCCTGGTAGGACAGGCCCATCACTACCGAAACCAGGGCGAGCAGCGAGGCGACCGAAAGATCAATTCCGCCGGACACGACCACGAAAGTCATGCCGAGCGCCAGGATGCCGGTCTCGATGAAAGTCCGCGAGGTATCCAGCAGGCTGCCCGGATCGAGGTAGCCGGGCACCACTAGGCCGAAGCCGCCAAGTTCGACCAGCAGCAGGAGGATCAGGCCGTGGGTGCGGGTGAAGGTGATGTACCGCCGCGGCGTTTCGATCGGCGCCGTGAGGCGCTTGGAGGGCTGGCTCACGAAAGCCTCCTGGATGCGCGAAAGCGGAGCGCATCGACGGAGATGGCGAGAAGGATCAGCAGGCCGAGCACCAATTGCTCGAAGGTGCCCGGGACGCTGTTGAGCGTCAGGGCGTTCAGGATCACGCCGACCAGCACCGCGCCGAGGACAGGCGCCAGCGTGGAACCCCGCCCACCTGTGATGCTGGTGCCGCCCAGCACCACGGCGGCGATGCATTGAAGTTCGAAGCCGGTTGCGGCGGTGGCCTGGATCTGGCCGAGCTGGCCCGCAAAGATTGCGCTCGCGAGGCCACAGCCGAGGCCCGTCGCAAGGAAACAGCGGAACTTCACGAAGCCCGCGCGCAGCCCCACGGCGTCGGCAGCCCGGCGGTTGCTGCCGACGGCCAGGATATCACGGCCCCATTCGGTGTTCCGGTTGACGAGGTCGAACATCGCGAAAACCAAGATGAGGCCGAGGATGGGTGCCCGCACGCCGGCGATGCTGCCAAGCCCGAAGGCGCGGGTCCCATCGGGCACGAGCAGGACGCCGTTGGCGCCAATCAGCAGCACCACGCCGCGCAGGCCAAGCAGCATGCCGAGCGTGGCGATGATCGAGGGCACGCGGCCGATGGTGACGATTACCCCGTTGAGTGCGCCGACCGCGAGGCCCACCCCGAGTGCGGCGAGCAGCGGCAGCAGCGGACCCGCGGTGACATGCCCCACGTTCGCATAGGTGAAGGCGCAGGCGGCCAGTAGTGAGCCGATCGAGACGTCGATCTCGCCGGACAGGATGACCTGATTGAGCGCCAGCGAAACGATGCTGACGACGGCGACTTGGCTGACGATATTAAGGAGATTGGCGCTCGACCAGAACCCCGGCGTGGTCAAGCTCAGCAGGACCGAGATGATCACCAGGAAGGCCGCCGGAGCGGCTTCGGGTCGCTTGACGGCGCGATCGAACCAGGGTGCGTTCAATGCACCGACCCCGGACGGAGGGCCGGGTCTTCGGCCGCTTCCGCCACGACGCCCGCCGCCGCCGCGCCGATCGCGTCCGGCGAGAAGTCCGGTCCCTCGAAGGAGCCAGTCAGCCGGCCCTGGTGCATCACGAGGATCCGGTCCGATATCGACAGGAGCTCGTTCATCTCCGAGGATACCACCAGCACGGCTTTGCCGGCTGCCGCGAGATCGTCGATGATGCGGTAGATTTCGGCTTTTGCGCCGACGTCAACGCCGCGGGTGGGCTCGTCGAGCAGGATGATCTCGGGTTCGACGACCAGGGCCTTGGCGAGCAGGACCTTCTGCTGGTTGCCCCCCGACAGGGACAGCACCGGCGCCTTCAGACTGCTGCTCCGGATGGCGAACAGCGCCTGAAACCGCTCGGCGATCTCCCGCTCCCGCCGGCGCGACACGAAGCCCAGGCGGGAGATGCGGTCAAGGCCGCTGAAAGCGATGTTCCAGTCGATCGCATAATCCAGGACCAGGCCCTGCGAGCGCCGCTCCTCCGGGACGTAGATGATGCCGCGGTTGATGGCGGTGCTCGAATCCGGAATGGCAGCGGGCCGCCCGGCGATGAGGATGCTGCCTTCCGTGGCGGGCGCGATGCCGAAGATCGCCTGGGCGACCTCGGACCGGCCGGCTCCGATTAGGCCGGACATGCCGACGATCTCGCCGCGTCGCAGCGTGAAGGAGATGTCCCGAAACGTGCCAGTCCGCCCCAAGCCGCGCAGCTCCAGCAACGCCTCGCCCGGCGGATGGCGAGTGCGATGGAACAGCTTGCTCAGCGGGCGGCCGACCATCATCTGGATCAGCCGCGCCATGTCGAGGTCAGCGGTCCCGCCGGTATGGATGCGCTTGCCGTCCCGCATCACCGTGACCCGGTCGGCGATCTGGAAGACCTCGTCCAGCCGGTGTGAGATGTAGACGATGGCGACGCCGCGCCGGGTCAGCTCGCCGACGATGCCGAACAGCCGCTGGGCTTCCCGCTCGGTCAGGGCAGCGGTGGGCTCGTCCAGGATGACGACCTGGGCGTCGTGCATCAGGGCGCGCGCGATCTCCACCATCTGGGCATTGGCGCCCGACAGCGAGCGCACGGCGGCATCGATATCGAAACGCGCGTTGAGCCGCTTGAAGGCTTCGGCCGCTTGCCGGCGCATGCTGGCCCAATCGAAGGTGCCCAGCCGGGTGCGTGGACGAGTTCGGCCGACGAACAGATTCTCCACGACGGAAAGGTCGGGAAAAAGGTCGAGCTCCTGCGGCACCATGGCGATCCCGGCCGCTTCAGCGACGCGCGGCGAGGTCAGCGAGACGATCTGGCCAGCCACCTCCACATGGCCCTCATCCGGCAGGTGGACGCCATGCAGCATCTTCATCAGCGTGCTCTTGCCGGCGCCGTTCTCGCCCAACACCGCATGGACCTCGCCGGCCCTGATCTCGAGGTCGACGCTGCGGCACGCCCAGATGCCGCCGAACCGCTTGCCGACGCCGACCAGACGGCAGGCGATCGTGGCGGGTGTGTCTGCCGAAGGCACAGCGTCGCGGTCCTGTTCGGCGGTCACCGGCATCCTCGCTCCCTCGGCACAGTTCAGTGCCCGTCTGCCGCGGGCCATTCGGAAGCAATAAAGACCTGACGCCTGTGATTGTCAAACAATCATGTTTGACAATATATGGGGTCGAGCCTACGGTTCTAAACAAGGAGATGCCGATGCAAACCGACAGGCTCAAAGAGCTGAGTGGTCCGGAACACCGCGGCATCCGCACGACGTGGCTGCACAGTGCGTCGCCCTTGTCCGGCGAGATGATCGCGCGTGTCGGGTGGGACTGCCTGGTGGCCGACATGCAGCACAGCATGACCAGCTTCGACGAGATGGTCAGGCTGCTCCAGGTCACGACCAATCTCGGGGCCGCGGTGCTGGTCCGCCCGCCGGCGCTCGATCCCGCGCTGATCGGGCGGTTACTTGATGCCGGCGCCATCGGGATCATCTGCCCGATGGTGAGTTCGGTGGCCGAAGCGCGGCTGCTCGTCTCGGCCTGCCGCTATCCGCCGCTCGGGAACCGGAGCATCGGTCCGATCCGCGCCCGGCTCGTATTCGGTGACGATTATGTCGGCAAGGCCAATGGCGGCGTCCTGGCCATCGCCATGATCGAGACCCCCGGCGGGCTGGACGAGCTCGATGCCATCGCGGGAGTGCCGGGCCTCGACGGCCTTTTCGCCGGGCCGAGCGACATCGCCTCCAGCTTGGATCGGGCACCGCGCATGGACACGAACGATCCGGTCGTGGTCGAGGCCCTGGGCCATATCGCCAAGAGCGCCGTCGCGGCGGGCATCATGGCGGGCCTAGCCTGCGAGACCTCGGCCTATGCCAAGCGGATGCACGGCGTCGGCTATCGCCTGTTCGTCACCGGCTCCGATCTGCGCATCATGACCGCCGCCTCCAAGACCCTGCTGGCCGAGTTCGGGGAATGAGGCCCGGGCCGGACTCTTCCCTTTCGAGCTCCGGCCAGGAGATCTTCGACGCCCTGCGCGACGACATCGTGTTCGGCCGGCTCAATCCGCGCGAGCGTCTGGTGGAGGCTGACATCGTGATGCGGTTCCGCTCGCATCGAGCCGCCGTGCGGGAAGCGCTCGTGGCCCTCGAGCAGGCGGGGCTGGTGGACCGGCAGCGCAACAAGGGCGCCTCGGTCTGCGACCTGCAGCCCGAGCGCGTCGAGCAACTCTATGCCGTGCGCATGCTGCTGGAAACCGCGGCCGTTGGCAGCATGCCGCTGCCGATCGATGCCGATGCCTTGGAAACGCTTGTCGCCATCCAGCGGGACCACCAGGCGGCCGTCGCCGCCAACGACCTGCGCCGCGTCTTCGATCACAACAATCGGTTCCACCAGCACCTCTACACCCAGTCGGGCAACCCGGTGCTGGTCGAGATGATCGAGCAATGCGCCACCCGCGCCCTGACGGTGCGCTTCCACCCCTACATGGACCGGTCCTTCCTCGAACGGGTGTGCAACGACCATTGGGTGATGATCGAAGCCTGCCGGCAATGCGACCGCGCACAGCTCGTCGCCTTGGTGCGGGAACATCTGCCGTTGGCCAAGAATCGGTATCTCGACACCTACGAGGAACTGCTGGTCCAGGGCGGGGTGTTTGCCCAGCGCGCCTGAACCCCTTCGACACCTCAACCAACAACGACGCCGCACTGGCGGGAGGACCCATGAGCAAGCTCTTCGACGCCGCCAGGAACATTGAGTTTATCGGCCGCACCAACCAGGCTGGCCGCGCCGACGGCATTCAATGCATGATCCACAAGGGTCACGCCTTCGTCAGCCACGTTTTCAGCGGCGGGGTCAGTGTCATCGACGTGCGCGATCCTCGCAATCCGACGCCGGTCAACTTCTTGCCGACCCACAAGCGCTCGTGGTCGGTGCATATCCAGACTGCGAACGATATCCTGCTCGTCGTGGAGGAGTTCAACTTCTACTCCGTTTACGTCAAGGAGACCGAATACTACGGACACTCGATCGAGGGGGTGCATTCCAGCAAGTTTGGCATCCGCGGCGAGGACTACACGGCCGGCATGCGGGTCTACGACATCTCCGATCCCGCCCATCCCCGCGCGATCGGCTTCATGGAGGTGGAAGGCCTCGGGCTGCACCGCATCTGGTGGGTCGGCGACCGCTACGCCTACGCGTCCGCCCTGCTCGATGGCTACACCGACCACGTCTTCATCGTGATCGACATGCAGGACCCGATGCGGCCGCGCGAAGTCGGCCGCTGGGCGCTCCCAGGGATGTGGGCCGCCGGCGGCGAGACGCTGGCCATGCCGGGCCGCGTCGCGTTGCACCACGCCGTGATCGCGGGCGACACGGCTTATGCCTCCTGGCGAGACGGTGGCCTGACCCTCCTCGACATCACGAACAAGACCGCGCCGAAGCTGATCTCACATACCAACTGGTCACCCCCGTTCGCCGGCGGCACGCACAGCGCCCTGCCGCTCGTCGATCGCGGTCTCTGCATCGTGGCAGACGAGGCTGTCCTCGACATTGATCAGGAGCCGATGAAATACACCTGGGTGGTTGACATCAGGGCGCCGCAGAACCCGGTTACGATCGCGACATTCCCGACCCCCTCCGATCAGGACTACGTGGCCAAGGGCGGGCACTTCGGACCGCATAACCTGCATGAGAACCGGCCCGGCACGTTCCAGAGTTCCGACATCGTCTTCGCGACCTATCAGAACGCAGGGGTGCGCGTATTCGACATCCGCAACCAGTTCCAGCCGCAGGAGATCGGCTATTTCGTGCCCAGCGAGCCCGAGCAGTGGCTCGACACCCGGCCCGATCGCCACCGTGTCACCCATACCTGCGACGTCAACGTCCAGGAGGATGGGCTGATGTACATCACGGACTACAACGCCGGCCTCTACATCCTGCAATGGAAGGGAGCTTGAGACCGCCCTTGCTGCTCGGCTGCATTGCGGAGGATTTCACCGGCGCGGGCGATCTCGCCAACAGAGATACTGTGTTGCGGGTCAAGGGGTGAACGGGCCTCCAGGAGAAGAAATCTCATGCTTCTTAAGCTTGGCTGGTTCGAAACCTATCAACGACCGCAGTTGGTGGGGAGCTGAGCTTGCGTCGTGGCCACGATTTCGACCGGTTTGCGCCCGATTGGGACATTGTGCTGATACGCGGCATCGTCCGGCTGCGGTCGTTCCCAAACGCATCGATCGGTGGATTATACGTTCAGATTACCCGTTACCTGGAGCCGTTCGCTGGACGAACCAGCAGGTACTCTCGATGCCGAGAAGGACTGGGTACCCGCCGATGTTCGTTAAGCTTCAGACCACCAAGCCGCCTCCATCGACGGGCAGGATTTGTCCAGTCGCGTAGCCGTTGAGCATGAGGTAGACGTAAGCCTGTGCGGCCTCACCCGGCGATCCTCCGCGGGGCATAGGCAAGGGCGCTACGAACGACCGCAGCCTCGCTTTGGGCATCATCTGCTTCACCTGGTCGGTGAGGATGACGCCCGGACAAACGGCGTTGACCCGCACAGGAGCGAGATCGATTGCGAGTCCGCGGGTCAGGTGCTCGACCGCTCCGCCCACGGCGGTCGCGATCGGTGCGCCTTTGATCGGCCGGTGGGCGAGCATGCCGCTCGTCAGCGTGATCGAGCCGTCCTGAGTGATCGTGCGGCAGCTGTGCTTGGCTGCCGCGAGAGCACCCCAGAAACGGACCGCGAAGCCGTCGCGCGCCTGATCGAGGTCGATGCCGGAGGTCGGCGCGAACATCGCGCCACCCCAGTCGCCCGCCGTGACCGCCAGGTGATCGAACGCGCCGAGGTCCTTGAAGAACTCGGCGACGCCGGCCTCATCGCGCAGATCGACGATCCGGCCTGTCGCACCGGGCAGTCGCCCCACAGCCGCTTCGACCCTCGCCGCGCGGGTGGATGCGATGACGACCTCAGCGCCCAACGCGCGCCCCAGCTCGGCGACCGCGAAGCCGATGCCCGAGCCTCCGCCAATGACCACGACGCGCTTGCCGTCAAGCGATAGGGGTGAGTCAGTCACGCTCGTTCTCCTTCAATGCCACTGCCGCTTTGTGCGCGTGGGCGCCGTGTCATCTCACCGGCTGTAGTAGCCAGACTGATCGATGTCGGCGAGGAGCCCGGGGCCAGTCGGCTCCCAGCCGAGCAGCGCCCGGGTATGCGCGCTCGACGCCGGCACGTCCGCGCCCGCGAAGGCTGCGAACCAGCCGAAGTGCTCGGGCGCCCGCGACTCGGCCGGCAGGCCGAGGCGGCGGCCAATCACCTCGGCGATTTGCTTGAAGGCCACGCCTTCTTCCCCGACGGCATGATAGGCACGCTCGGTCACGCCGTGGTCCAGCGCGAGCCGATAGACGCGCGCAGCATCCAGCCGGTGCACGGCCGGCCAGCGGTTCAGGCCCTCGCCGATATAGGCCGACACGCCCTTCTCTCGCGCCAGACCGATCAGGAGGGTCATGAAACCATGATCCCCGAGGCCATGGACGGACGGGGGCAGCCGGATGGTGGCGGCCCGCACGCCGCGTTCGGCCAGTGCGGCGGCGGCGGCTTCCGACCGGCGCGGATAGGACGGGTCGGTAGAGGGCACGTCCGCCTCCGTCGTGACTTTGCCCGGCGCCGACAGAACGACGCCCCCGGTGACGAGGAGCGGCCGATCCGAGCCTTCCAGCACATGTCCCAGCCCCTCGATCGCGCGCCTGTCCTGCTCGCAATTTTCGGCAAACCTGGAAAAGTCGTGGTTGAACGCCGTGTGGATGACGGCATCTGCCGCCGACGCAGCTTTTGCCAACACGTCGAGGTCGTCGAGCGTGCCGCGGAGAGCCTCCGCGCCGCTGGCTTTGAGTGTGGCCGCTTTATCATCGGAACGGACCAGACCCGTCACCTGATGGCCGGCATCGACCAGTTGCTCGACCACTGCGGAGCCGACCTAACCGCTGGCGCCGGTTACAAATACCCGCATCCGCTAAGCCTCCATGATGTATCCGCCCATTGTCGGCATGCTGATCAGCCTGTTAAAGTAGGGACATTATCCCGGTATAGATGCTAACAGGATTTGCATGATGCCAGACAGCAACTCGCTTGGTGCCTATCTCCGCAACAGGCGCACGAAGCTGGACCCCGCGTCGTTCGGCATCCCCGTTGGCCGGCGGCGAACCCTGGGGCTACGCCGCGAAGAGGTGGCGCACCGCGCCAACATCAGTGCCACCTGGTATACCTGGTTGGAACAGGGCCGCGGCGGGAGCGCGTCGGCGGACGTGCTCGACCGTATCGCCCGGGCGCTGACGTTGACCGAGGTCGAGCGCGAGCACCTGTTCCTGCTCGGCCTCGGACGGCAGCCCGAAGTCCGCTATCGTGGCACCGACGCGATCACGCCGCGACTGCAGCGCCTGCTCGATACGCTGACCTATAGCCCTGCGATTGTCAGGACGGCGACATGGGACGTCGTCGCCTGGAACCATGCGGCCGCCGCCGTGCTCACCGATTACGGCGCCCTTCCGCCTAACCAACGCAATATCCTGCGCATGATCTTCTGCGATGCTGGCGTCCGCGCTGCGCAGCCCGAATGGCAGGCCGTGGCCCGCTTCGTCGTGGGCGCCTTCCGGATCGATGCCGCACGCGCAGGCGCCGATGCCGAGGTGGCACCGCTCGTCGACGAACTGTGCCGGTCGAGCCCCGAATTCGCATCCCTGTGGCGAGACAACGACGTGCAGACGCATGGCGACGGAGTGAAGCACCTGCGCCATCCCAAGCTAGGGTTGGTCGCGTTGGAATATTCTGCTTTCGCAGTCGACGGTCGACCGGACCTCAGCCTCATCGTCTACAATCCGGCTTCATCGGCTGACCAGGAACTCATAAAATCCCTGATCGAAGGAAGACCAGCCCTGGCGGCGTGAGGCCGGGGTGTCCTCCGCTCTCGACTTCGCAGGCGCTGCCGACCGCTTTGCGCCCAGTGCGGTCGTTTGCGTGGCACTTAGCTTTTCCCGAAAGCGGCCGTTCTTCAATACTCCGGATCGTGCCTTGGGAGCTATGCCGGAGAATGGGTGACGACGGTTTGAGAAGGGCGGCGTATCGAGGC
>CAXTUQ010000079.1:6477-14511 GCA_964247405.1 uncultured Acetobacteraceae bacterium | reverse complement strand
AGGAGGGGTGGACCAGTTCGCGCAGTCTTTGGCCGCGCGGTTCAACCTGCAGGGGCTGCCGCTGTTCACCGGGGCCGACGGGAGCGTGCCGGCGACGCCTGCCGCCGGCTTCGCACAGACCTTGCAGGTGAGCGCCGCGGCCGTCGCCACCCCGTCGATCACGCGAGACGGGACCAGCGCGGCGGGCGCGGCCGGCTCCACGACGTTGATCGACAACGTGCTCGACAAGGTGCTGGGCAGCGCGCCCGGAAGCCTGGTCGCCACGGCCTCGGCGCTGGTCAGCCAGAATGCCGGGCTGGCGGCGGACGCGGCCGGAAAGCTCGCGACCGGGCAGGCGGTGCAGGCGTCGCTGGACAAGAAGCTTTCCGACGGGACGGGCGTGTCGCTCGACACCGAGACGGCGGACCTGGTCCGCTTGCAGAACGCCTACGCCGCCAATGCCAAGGTCATCACGGCGGCGCAGGCCATGTGGACGCAACTCCTGGACGCGGTGAAGTAACATGTCAGGCAGCATCAGTTCATCCGGCAGCAGCGCGCTGCTCGCGGTTCTCGCCGACAACAGCGCGGCTGTCCGCCGCCAGCTCGACACGGCGACGACGCAGGCCTCCACGGGGCGCATCGCCGAGAATTATGCCGGGCTGGGGGTCGGGGCGAAGACGTCGCTCGATCTGCGGCCCCAGGTGACGCAGGCGGAGGCTTGGCAGGCCAACATCGACAGCGCGACCGGGCGGCTCGGCGTGGCGCAAACCGCGCTCAGCAGCATCAGCACGATTGCCGCCGATTTCTTCGCGAAGTCGGGGGCGATCAACGGCCTGAATCCGCAAGAGGCCAACAGCATCGCGGCGTCCGCCAAGGTGGCGCTGGAGCAGGTGGGGCAGTTGCTGAACAGCAAGGCAGGCGGCGTTTACGTGTTCGCCGGGCAGGACACGGCCAACCCGCCGCTCCCCGACACCTCGGCCACCGCCGTCGGCCCGGCGGTGCTGGCGAGCGATACGTCCACCGCGCCGTTCTCCGCGACCCTCGGCACGGCGCCGCCGACGGTCCAGGTGGGGGAAGGGCCGCGGGTGCCGGTCGGCGTGCTGGCGAACCGCCACCCGCTGACCCCCTCGGCCGCGCCGACCACGGGGTCCTACGCGCGGGACATCCTCAAGGCGCTGGCGACGCTCGCCAACGCGACGCCCGGGCCGGACCTGCAAGCGACCGCGGCCAGCGCGCATGCCCTGCTGGGCAGCGCCGTGACCGCAATCGGCGTCGAGTCTGGCGCGCTGGGCGACGTGCAGTCCAGCCTCACGGCGCGGCGCACCCAACTGGGCGACACCGTGATTGCCTTGAACGCCCAGGTGGACGGCGCGGAGAACGTGGACTATGCGGCCGTCTCGACTCGGATTTCCCTGCTGCAAACGAAGCTGCAAACCTCCTACCAACTGATCGCCGGGGCCAAGAGCCTGAACTTGGCCCAGTATCTGTAAGCCCAGTATCTGTAACTGTCGCTCAACTCAACGGCTCAAGGATGCTGACGTAGTTCGCAACACCCGCACCGCCCATGTTGAACACGCCGGCCACGTCCGCCCGCGGCAACTGCATGGCGCCAGCCTGGCCGGTCAACTGCATGGCGGCGATGGCGTGCATGGACACGCCCGTCGCGCCGACGGGGTGGCCCTTGGCCTTCAAGCCGCCGCTGCGGTTGATTGGCAGCCGCCCGTCTGGCCCGGACGTGCCGTCCAGCACGACCCGCGCGCCCTGGCCCGGCTCGGCCAGCCCCATGGCCTCGTAGGCCAGCAGCTCGGCGATGGTGAAGCAGTCGTGCACCTCGGCGAAGGACAGATCCTGCAGCGTCAGCCCGGCCTGCTGCAGCGCCTGCGTCCAGGCCAGCGCCGCGCCGTCGAACCGGGTGGGGTCGCGGCGGGACAGCGGCAGGAAGTCGTTGACGTGCACGGCGCTGCGGAAGCGCACGGCCTTGCCCCCATTCTTCGCCATGCCCCGCGCGGTGTCCTCGTCCGTGAGCACCAGCGCCGCGGCGCCGTCGCTGACCAGCGAGCAGTCCGTGCGCTTCAGCGGCGGCGCGACGTAGGGGTTCTTCTCGCTGACGGTGCGGCAGAACTCGTAGCCGAGGTCGCGCCGCATCTGCGCATAGGGGTTGTCCACGCCGTTGCGGTGGTTCTTGGCGGCAATCGCGGCCAGCGCGTCCGACTGGTCGCCGTAGCGTTGGAAATACCGCTCGGCGATGCGGCCGAACACGCCGGCGAAGCCCGCAGGGATGTCGCCCTCCTCCCGCCGGTAGCTGGCACCCAGCAGGTTGTCGCCGACCTGCGGACCCGGCGTCGCCGTCATCTTCTCGGCCCCGATCACCAGCGCGAACCGGCCGCGCCCGGCCGACAGGAAATCCCGCGCGCCGTGGATGGCGGCGGAGCCGGAAGCGCAGGCGTTCTCATACCGGGTCGCCGGCTTGAACCGCAACGCCTCGATGTCCTGCATGGGCAGGGAGCTTGGGAAGTCCTGGCGGGAGAAGCCGTTGTTGAACAGGCCGACGAACACCCCGTCGATCTCGGACGGCTCGATGCCCGCATCGGCGATGGCGCCCCCGGCGGCGCGGGCGATCAGCGCCTCGACATCCGGCTCCTCCAGCTTGCCGAACGGGGTGTGCGCCCAGCCAACGATGCATGCGGTCATAAGCAGCCTCCGATTGATCCCCTGGAATTTCGGTGGAGCCGGGCCGGGATGCAAGCGGGTCTTCCGCCCGGGCCAGAATTGCGATACGGGCAATGTAACGAGAAGAGCACCGGAGGACGCGCCCATGCCGCCCATCACCCGCCGCAGCCTGGTTGCAGGCACGGCCGCGCTGCCGTTGTTCGCCATCCGCAGCCGACCGGCCGACGCTGCAGAGTTCACCTACAAGTTCGCGAACAACCTGCCGGCCGCGCATCCCATGAACACTCGCGCCAACGAGGCGGTGGCGCGCGTCCTGGAGGCCACGGGCGGCCGGGTGGAGATCAAGGTCTTTCCGAACAACCAGCTCGGCTCCGACACCGACATGCTGAGCCAGCTCCGCTCCGGGGCGGTCGAGTTCTTCACGCTGTCCGGCCTGATCCTGGCGACCCTGGTGCCGCCGGCGAGCATCAACGGCGTGGGCTTCGCGTTCAAGGACTACGACCAGGTGTGGCGCGCCATGGACGGCAAGCTCGGCGAGTTCGTGCGGGGGGAGATCGCCAAGCGCGGCCTGATCGCCATGGAGCGCATCTGGGACAACGGTTTCCGGCAAACGACGACCAGCACGAAGCCGATCCGCGCGCCGGACGACTTCCGCGGCCTGAAGCTGCGCGTGCCGGTCAGCCCGCTTTGGACCAGCATGTTCACAGCCCTCGGCGCGGCGCCGGCCAGCATCAACATCAGCGAAGCCTACTCCGCCCTGCAGACCAAGATCGTCGATGGGCAGGAGAACCCGCTGGCCGTGATCGAGACTGCCAAACTCTACGAGGTGCAGAAGTTCTGCTCGATGACCAACCACATGTGGGACGGCTACTGGTTCCTGGCCAACCGCCGCAGCTTCGAGCGCCTGCCCAAGGACGCGCAGGAGGTCGTTGCGCGGGAGATCAACAAGGCGGCGATGGACGAGCGGGCCGACGTCGCCAAGCTTAACGCCGAGCTGCGCGGCAAGCTTTCGGGCAACGGGCTGGCCTTCAACGACACCGACCCGGCACCCTTCCGCGACGCGCTGAAAAAGAGCGGCTTCTACGGCGAGTGGCGCGGGAAGTACGGCGATGCGGCGTGGGGCGTCCTGCAGGACGCCGTGGGCGGCCTGCCGTGAGCGCCTTTCCCAAACGCGGCCCGGCTCCCATATAAGCAGGACCGATCGAAGGAGATTATGATGTCCCTGTTTGCGACCAAGACCAAGCCGGCGGAGGCGTACGCCTTCACCCGGACCGACGCCGAGTGGAAAGCCATGCTCACCCCGGAGCAGTACAAGGTGATGCGCGGCCACGGTACCGAACGCGCTTGCACCAGCCCGCTGAATGCCGAAAAGCGCGACGGCGTTTACGATTGCGCCGGCTGCGGCCAGGCATTGTTCAAGACGGACGCCAAGTTTGAGAGTGGCACCGGCTGGCCCAGCTTCTTCCGGCCTGTCACGCCCGACGCGGTCGGCACCACGGAGGACCGGTCTTGGGGCATGGCCCGCACCGAGGTACATTGCGGCAACTGCGGCAGCCACCTCGGCCACGTATTCCCGGACGGCCCGGCGCCGACCGGCCAGCGCTACTGCATGAACGGCGTGTCGCTGACCTTCCAGCCCGCCTGACCCGCTGAAGGGCCAGAAAGCCGTGCGGTCCTTGGGGAAAGGGCCGCACGGCTTGGGCTATCAGTCCGTTCTGAGACGGCTCAGTCGGCGGCGAGCGCCAGCGCCTTGCGGGCGAGGATTTGGCCGACATGGTCTTCGATGGCCTGGCCGACATGCTCGGCATGGCTGGCGAACACATGGTCCGCACCTGGATACACCCGGTAATCGACCTGGACGTTTTTCTGCGTGTTCAGCTTATCGACCAGTTTTCGCACCGAGGGTTCCGGCACCAGTTCGTCGCTGTCGCCGTGCAGCATCAGGCCACCGCAGGGGCAAGGGGCAAGGAAGCCGAAATCGTAATGGCTGGCCGGTGTTGCCACGCTGACCCAGCCCGAGATTTCCGGGCGCCGCATCAAGAGCTGCATCCCCACGAAGGCCCCGAACGAGTAGCCGCTGATCCACAGCCCGCCCGAGTTCGGGTTGACCATCTGCATCCAGTCCAGCGCCGCCGCCGCGTCGCTGATCTCGCCGAAGCCGCCGTCGTACTTGCCCTGGCTGCGCCCGACGCCACGGAAGTTGAACCGCATGACGGAGAAGCCGAGCTTCTGGAACGACTGGTACATCGTGTAAGAGATGCGGTTGTTCATCGTGCCCCCGTGCATCGGGTGCGGGTGCAGGATAAGCGCCAGCGGGGCGCCGGTCTCCTTGGAATGGTGATAGCGTCCCTCAAGCCGCCCATCAGGACCGGCGAACATGACCTCAGGCATGGTGTCCAGACTTCCTTCTCTCCGCGGCCAGGCTGGGCCGTCGGTCGCTGCCGCGGCGGGCCATGCCTGGCACTGCCCAAGCGTCGCTCCAACCGCCTCCAATGAACATGCTCCACTTTGCCGTACACCCGGCACATTGACCTTGCCCGGCAAACAGCTTAGCTCGGATTGGCGCCGTTTCGGGAAATCTCTTTGCCGAGACGGCGCTGATCCATGGATGCATCTTATATAAGGTGGCCACATCCTAAACACATAACGGAATTGTCGCATGGCATTCATGTTTCTGCGTGAAGCCATCAGTGCCTACCGCGAACGGGACCCGGCCGCCCGGTCCCGGCTAGAGGTGCTGCTGTGCTATCCGGGCCTTCATGCGGTCCTCTGGCACCGCCTTTCACATGGCCTGTGGCGGCGGCGGCTGTATCTTCCGGCACGGATGTCCGCCCATCTCGGGCGCTTTTTGACGGGAATCGAGATCCATCCTGCCGCGCGCCTCGGTCGGCGGCTGATCATCGACCACGGCATGGGCGTCGTGATCGGCGAAACGGCAGTGGTCGGCGATGACGTTTATTTGTATCACGGCGTGACGCTCGGCGGCACCAGCAGCGAGCGAGGCAAGCGGCACCCGACACTGGGCAACAACGTGATCGTGGGCGCCGGGGCGAAGATCCTGGGCGACATCCTGATCGGCGACGGCGCGCGGGTCGGCGCCAACGCCGTCGTGGTCCAGCCGGTAGGAGCCGGCGTCACCGTGGTTGGCATCCCGGCCCGCCCGGTCGAGCGCGACCCGGTGAAGCGGGCCGCTCCCCAGCCGGCCAGCCCCACGCCGATCTTCGTGGCCTACGGCACGCCGTGCGAGGAAACGCTCGATCCCCTGGTGCGCAACCTGGAGTCGCTTAGGGCGGAACTGCTGGCGCTTGAGGCCCGGGTGTCCGACATGAGCCGGTCCACCGCGGCCGAGTGATGGCTTACCTCGACGCCAACGCGACTGAACCGCTGCGTCCGGAAGCGCGGGCGGCGATTCTGGCGGCGCTTGACCTCGTGGGCAACCCGGCCTCCGTCCACGCCGCCGGGCGCGCGGCGCGGCGCATGTTGGAGGACGCCCGGACCGCCATCGCCGCCCGATTCGACGCTCGGGCTGAAAACGTCGTGTTCACCTCCGGCGGCACCGAGGCCAACATGCTGGCCATCGCCGGGCTGTCGGCGGCGCGGCGGGTGATTGTCGGCGCCACGGAGCACGACGCCGTGCGCGCAGCGACGCCCGGCGCCGAGGTCCTGCCAGTGGATGCTGGCGGGGTCGCCGACCTCGATGCGCTGGCTCGTCTGCTGGCGGGACCGCCGGCGCTGGTCTGCTTGATGCTCGCGAACAACGAGACTGGAACCCTTCAGCCGGTTGCCGATGCTGCGGCGCTCTGCCGCCAATACGGCGCGCTGCTGCACGTCGATGCCGTCCAGGCTGCGGGGCGCATCGACGCCAGCCTAGCGGCGCTTGGCGCCGACAGCATGGCGCTGTCCTCGCATAAGCTGGGCGGCCCGAAGGGCGCCGGCGCGCTGCTGCTGGCGCCGGGGCGGGAGATTGCGGCGGTCATCCGAGGCGGCGGGCAGGAGCGGGGGCGTCGCGGCGGGACGCCGGCGCTCCCCTGCATCGCGGGCTTCGCCGCTGCAGCCGGGCTGCCCCAACCGGACCTGCGCCCGATGCGCGACGCGGCGGAGGCCCATGCCGTCCGCTGCGGCGCCGTCGTGCTGGGCGGGAGCCGCCGCCTGCCGAATACGTCCTGCTTGGCGCTGCCCGGCGTGCGGGCCGACACCCAGGTGATCGCGCTCGACCTCGCCGGCGTTTCTGTGTCCGCCGGGGCTGCATGCAGCAGCGGCAAGGTCGCGCGTAGCCATGTGCTGGACGCGATGGGGGCCGGTGCGCTCGCCGGCGAGGCGATCCGCGCCAGCCTGCCGTGGGCCGCCACATGGGATGACGTGCAGGCATTCCAGGACGCCTATGGCGCGATGGCCGCACGGCTGGCGAAACGGGCGGCCTAGCGCCATATCGGCGCCATGCGCCCGAATCGACCCGCCCATCTTGACTATATCTATCTCGACAACCAGGCCACCACGCCCTGCGACCCCCGGGTGCTGGCGGCCATGCTGCCTTGGTTCACCGAACGCTTCGGCAACCCGCACAGCGCCGAGCACCGCATGGGCCAGGACGCTGAGGCCGCCGTCGAGGCGGCGCGGGCCGCCGTCGCGGCGCTGATCGGCGCGGAGCCGCGGGAGATCGTGCTGACCTCCGGCGCAACGGAGGCGAACAACATCGCCATCAAGGGCGCTGCCCGCCATGCCTGGCGCACCGGCGATCCGCGCCGCCGGGTCGTCACGGTGGCGACCGAGCATAAATGCGTGCTGGAAAGCGTGGCCGACACGGCGGAGGACGGGTTCGAGCCGGTCGTGCTGCCGGTCGAGCCTGATGGCCGCTTGGACCCGGCCGTGCTGCGGGCCGCCTTGGCCGAGCCGACCTTGCTGGTCAGCGTCATGGCCGTGAACAACGAGACCGGCGTGATCCAGGACATCGCGGCACTCGCGGTCATCGCGCGGGATGCCGGGGCGCTGTTCCACACCGACGCGGCGCAGGCTGCCGGGAAGATCGCCCTCGATGTGGACGGCATCGACCTGCTGAGCCTCAGCGGCCACAAGCTGTATGGCCCCAAGGGCGTCGGCGCGCTGTATGTCCGCCGTCGCCCGCGGGTGCGGCTCGCGCCGTTGTTCTCCGGCGGCGGGCAGGAGCGCGGGCTGCGGTCCGGCACCCTTCCCACACCGCTCGTGGTCGGCTTGGGCGAGGCGTGCCGCTTGGCGAGGCTGGAGATGGCGGAGGAGGCGGCGCGCCTGGCCGGGCTGCGCGACCGCTTGCTGGCTGGGCTGCGGCGGCATATGCCTGACCTGCCGGTGAACGGATCGCTGCGGCACCGCATCCCCGGGAACCTCAACGCCACCTTCCCGGTGCCGGCG
>CAXTUQ010000079.1:0-6467 GCA_964247405.1 uncultured Acetobacteraceae bacterium | reverse complement strand
ATTTGATGCAAGCCGTGCCGGAACTTTGCGTGTCCACCGGCTCCGCATGCAGCTCGGCGGCGATTGAACCCAGCTATGTCTTGCGCGCGATTGGTTTGACGGAGGCCGCGGCGGTGCGGACCTTGCGCCTGGGGCTGGGACGCTTTACCTCCGCGGCCGATGTGGACTTCGCCGTGGAAGCGTTGGCCGCCGCTGCCCTCCATCCTGCCCTTAACGCAGAGGCCTGAAATGCCCAAGATGACCTTCATCGAACGCAACGGCGCACCGCGCGAGGTGGACGCGCCGCTGGGCCTGTCGGTGCTGGAGATCGCGCACAAGCACGGGGTCGATATCGAGGGCGCCTGCGAGGGATCGCTCGCCTGCTCGACCTGCCACGTCATCGTCGATTCCACCTGGTTCCAGCGGCTGGCCAAGCCGACGGAGGACGAGGAGGACATGCTCGACCTGGCTTTCGGCCTGGAGGCGACGTCCCGCCTCGGCTGCCAGATCGTCATGACAGCGGCGTTGGACGGGCTGGTGGTCAAGCTCCCGGCCGCGACGCGCAACGCGCAGGGTTAAGGAGCGGCGCCATGCGGATCGTCGCCGCGATGTCCGGCGGCGTGGACAGCAGCGTGGTCGCCGGGCTGCTGCACGAGGCCGGGCACGAGGTGATCGGCGTCACCTTGCAGCTTTACGACCATGGCGCCGCCACCAGCCGCCGGGGCGCGTGCTGCGCCGGGCAGGACATCCACGACGCGCGGGACGTGGCCGACCGCCTCGGCATCCCGCATTACGTGATCGACGCGCAGGCCCGGTTCCGCAATGCCGTGATCGGCGATTTTACCGACAGCTACGCCGCCGGGCAAACGCCGGTACCCTGCGTCCGCTGCAACATGTCGGTGAAGTTTACGGATTTGCTGGGCCTGGCGCGCGACCTCGGCGCGGAGGCGATGGCAACCGGGCATTACGTGCGGCGCATCGAGGGTCCCCGCGGGCCGGAGCTGCACCGCGCCGCCGACCCGGCACGCGACCAAAGCTGGTTCCTGTTCGCCACCACGCGCGACCAGCTCGCGTTCTCGCGCTTCCCGCTCGGCGACATGCCCGGCAAGGAGGTGGTGCGGGGCCATGCCGCCCGGCTCGGCCTTGCGGTCGCGGCCAAGCCGGACAGCCAGGACATCTGCTTCGTGCCTCAAGGGTCCTATGCCGATCTGGTGGCCCGGCTGCGCCCGGATGCGGGCGAGGCGGGCGAGATCATCAGTCGGGACGGCCGCGTGCTGGGTCGTCATTCTGGCGTCGCGCGCTACACCGTGGGCCAGCAAAAGGTTTTGGGCGCCGCATCGTTCGACGCCGGCCAGCGCCAGGCCGTGCTGGCGGTGGATGCAGGGCGGCGGCGCATCGTGGTGGGGCCGCGTTCCGCCGGCAGCGACAGCATCCGCCTGCGTGAGGTCAACTGGTTGATCGACCCGCCCTCGCCGCCCTTGCGCTGCACGGTGAAGCTGCGGGCGCGGGAAGCGCCGCAACCCGCGGCCGTCGTGGCGACCGAAGCCGGCGCCGCTGTCCGGCTTGACACGCCGGCCCTGGCCGCGCCGGGCCAGGCCTGCGTGTTCTACGACGAAAACCGCGTGCTCGGCGGCGGTTTCATCGAACGGGAGTGACGGCCCCCGGTTGACGCCAAACCCCCGCTGGGGCATATCCCCCGCCCGGCCCGGCGGCGTAGCTCAGTGGTAGAGCAGGGGAATCATAATCCCTTGGTCGGCAGTTCAAATCTGTCCGCCGCTACCAGCCGGCCCGGGTCAGCCCGGCGCCACCACTCGGCGATACAGGTGCCACGTCGCATGGCCCAGCACCGGCATGGCGACCGCCAGCCCGACGAACAGCGGCAAGCAACCGAGGAACAGCACCACGGCGACGACGAGTCCCCAAGCCAGCATGGTCCCGGGATTGGCCATCACCGCCCGGACCGAGGTCTGCACCGCGACCACGGGATTCACGTTGCGGTCCAGCAGCAGCGGAAACGACACCGCGGCAATTGTCAGCACCAGAAGCGCGAACAAGAAGCCCACGGCATTGCCGATGATGAGCAGTTCCCACGCATGGGGCGAAGCCCGAATAGTCTCGATGAAACCACTCATGTCGTTCGGCGCGTCGCCGCCGACCGTCAAGGCATAGATCGCTCGCGCAACGCCCAGCCATACCGTGAAGATCAGAAACAGGACACCGCCGAGCATGGCGACCGAGAGCATGGCCGGGTTGCGCAGCACGTCGAAGGCATTGAGCCACGACACCGGCAGGCCAGCCTCTCGCCGCCGGCTGAGTTCATACAGCCCGATCGCCAGCACCGGCCCGACCAGCGCGAACCCGGCAACCAGCGGGAAGGCCAGCGGCAGCAGGTTGCTGTTGACCGCGACCCGCGCCGACACCAGCCCGATGATCGGGTACAGGATGCACAGGAACACCAACTGCGTCGGGATGGCGAGGAAGTCGCTCCAGCCCTCGGCGAGCGCCGCCCGAAGATCGGGAAGGCCGATCCGCCGCACGACTGGAGTGGGGATTGCAACCCCATGGGCCGTGATGGAAAGGTCTGACATGCGTCCTCCTTTTCGCCCACGACTGGACACGCAGGGGGGCCGAAAGCGTGGGCCGCTTCGACCGTTATCTGAACGCTAACACGACGGTTTCTGCAATTGCACGCATAACCCGGCCATGGATTCCATAACCGAAGCGTGTGTTCAGGCTTGAACGGGAGGACCGCGGCGCGTCGCCCGCTGTGCCGGGCCTACTCCGCCGGGGCGAGCCGGACGGGCGCCGCTGACGGCGTGGGACGCAGGCCCAGGCGCATCGCCAGCGACATCGCGTAGAACACCCCCTTGAACGCCAGCACGGGGATCACGGAGTCCCAGCTTCCCCGCAGGTTGCCGGCCAGCAGGCTCACCAGCCCGTCGCGCATCCGCAGCACGTTCTTCGGGGCCATGAACAGGTGGCGCAGCGCCGGGGTGTTGATGCGATAGATCAGCCAACTGATGCGGTGCATGGCGTGCGTGACGTCGCGTTCGACCCGCCGCGCACGGGCCCGCCCGGCGGCCGGGTTGTCGAGCCACGCGTCGGCCACGTCGGCGCCGAGGTCGCCCGCCGTCATCGCCAGCAGCACGCCGCTGGAGAACACGGGGTCCACGAAGCCGAAGGCGTCGCCGATCAGCATGTAGCCCTCGCCCCAAGCGGACGTGGAGCGGTACGAGTAGTTGCCGGTGCTGGTCACGTCCGAAAGCAGCTCGGCCCGGCGCATCCGGGCGCTGACGGTCGGGCTGCCGTTGATGCGGTCCATCAGCAGGTCGTGCGGCGTGCCGCGGCGGCCCTTGAAGGCCGATTGGTCGCCGACGAAGCCGACGCTCATCACGCCGTCCGGCAGCGGGATCATCCAGAACCAGCCGTCCTCGGCCAGGTGCACGGTGATGTAGCCCTCAAGCTCGCCGCCGCGCCGCTCGACGCCGCGGAAATGCGCGTAGAGGGCCGCCGTCGTGTTGTGCTTGTTGCTCTGCTTGGTGCGGAGCCTGCCCGCAAGAAACGTGTCGCGGCCGGAAGCATCCAGCACGAAGCGCGGGGCGTAACGGCGCATCTTGCCGTCCGGCCCGGCCGCCGTCACCTGCGCGCGTCCGCCCGGCGGGGCGAACTGAAGCTCGGTGACGCGGGTGTTCTCCTCCGCACGGGCGCCGCGGGACCGGGCGGTGCGGAACAGCAGCTCGTCGAACTCGGCCCGGCGGACCTGCCAGGAGTAGGTGTACTGCTTGTCGAGGCCGAGCGCGAAGGCAAAGTGCACGCTTTGCCCGGTGGCGTCGGACACGAACTCGGCGCCGGGCTTGTGCACGCCGATGGCGGCGACCTGCTCGCGCAGGCCGAGCCGGTCGAAGAGGGCGGTGTTGCGCGGCAGCAGCGACTCGCCGATGTGGAACCGCGGGTGCACAGCGGCTTCCAGCAGCACGACGTCCCGCCCGCGCTCCGCCAGCAGCGCCGCCGCGGTGGAGCCGGCCGGGCCGCCGCCGATGATCAGGACGTCGCATTCTTGGGTCTGGTCCGTCATGCCGGGCCTCCTTCATCGCTAAGCTGTCGCGGCGGCGGCGGGCGGGTCAAGTCATTCCGCCGTTGATCGAGATGCATTGCCCTGTGATGTAGCCGGCGCGGTTGGAGGCCAGGAAGGCCACGAGGTCCGCCACCTCCTCCGGCCGGCCGGCGCGCTTCATCGGCACGAGGTCCGCGATGCGCTCGGCGCTCATCGCCGCATCGACGGCGGGCGAGGCGATGACGCCGGGCGCCACGGCGTTCACCGTGATCCCGCGGCTCGCCACCTCCCGCGACAGCGACTTCACGGCGCCGATCAGCCCGGCCTTGGCGGCGGCGTAGTTGACCTGCCCGCGGTTGCCCAGCAGCGCCGAGACCGACGACACGGCGATGATCCGGCCCCACCGAGTGGCCATCATCGGCAGCAGCAACGGCCGGACCGTGCCGTAGAACCCGCCGAGCGACACGTCGAGCACGCCGCTCCATTGCGCGGCGCTCATGCCCGCCATCGGCACGTCCGCGTGGGTGCCGGCGTTGTGCACCACCACCTGCGGCACGCCGCGGGACAGCACGTCCAGCATGGCTGCCTCGGCCGCGGCGAAATCCGCGAGGTCGCAGGACACGGCCTCCGCCGAGCCGCCGCTGCCAATGATCTCGGCCGCCAGCGCCTCGGCGCGGGGCAGGCCGGCATGGGCGTGGATCACGACGTGCAGGCCCTTCGCCGCGAGGCTGCGGCAGATCGCGGCGCCCAACGGGCTGGCGCCGCCGGTGACGAGGGCGCGTTTCATGCCGGCAATGCGACCGTGGCGCGTCCCGACAGTAGCGGCGTGCCGTCCGCGGCCTGAACCGAAAGTGCGTAAATGATACCGCCCGCCTCCTGCCGCTCCAGCCCGGCGGAAACGCGCAGCTCGCCGTATGCTGCCACGTCGAGCCGCTCAACCCGCAGCGCCACGCCGCGCAGCGCCGCGACGTAGCCCGCCCGCTGCGCCACCCCGCCCGCAAGCAGCGCGCCATGCAGTGCCGCCGCTTGCAGCGCGTATTCCAGACCGCAGCACGCGGAGAGCCGCCCGTCCCGTCGCAGCGGGTTCGCCGCGTCCAGATGCGACCGCGCCCGGCACAGGATGCCGTCTGCGTCCCACGCCTCCACCCGGTCCAGCAGCACCATCGCGCCGGCATGAGGAACCAGCGCGGCGATGTCGATGGCGCCCGCGCCGCTCATTTCGCCCCGTCCAATTCGATGTCGAGATGCCCGTCGAGATACGGGATCGCATGCCGATCCGCCCCCCCGAGCGCCAGCGTTTCCAGCAGCCGCAAGGATTGTGCCACCGCGTTGCCCGCCGCCAACGCGTGCAGCGCCGGGTTGCGCGGCGCCCATGCGCCCGGCGCCGGCAATGTCGCGCAATAGCCGACCCGGATTGTCGCCATCGGCGTTCCCACGCCCAACGGCGCCAGCACCAGTCCGATGCCGAACGCCGACGCCGTCGGGCGCAGCGCCGAGAGCGGCACCGGCAGCGGGTGGTCGTAGCAGCACAGCAGCACCCCCTCGCCATCCGCCGAAACCTCCGCCACCGCCTTCAGCAGCGCCGCCGCCCAGGTCCAGTCGTGCGCACCCAAGCACGTCGCCGGCTGCTGCCCCGCGGTCGCAATCGACCAGTAGCCGGCAGCGGCGTTGTGCACCGAGTTGTGGAACGCGGTGGGCGACACCACGCGCTCACCGTCCTGCGCCGCGGCCAGCGCCTCCAGGATGCCGCCGACCACGACCCCGTCGCCGTTGCTGCTGCCGAACACGCTGCGCAGGCTGCCGGGCGGCAGCCCGGAGGACAATGTGGCTTCCTGGGCGGCCTCCTGCGCGACGGCCAGCGCCAGGCGCGTCACCGGGCTGGTGCGACGCCGTTCGGTGGGCGCCAGGATCGCCGGCACGGGCGGCGGCGAGGGGCGCGGCTCATAGGGCTTGACGCCGGCCAGGACGGGCCGGCTCGCGGCCCATCCCTCCAGCCCCGGCCCCCAAACCGACACGCCGACGATGCCGGCGAGAAGGCCGCGTGCCGCCCCGGTCAATGCAGCAGGCCGAGGACCAAGCTGCAATTGGCCCCCCCGAAGCCGAAGGAGTTGCTGACCACGGTCCGCACCGGGCGGTCGAGGGTGCGGGTCACGACTTGCGCGCGAAAAGCCGGGTCGGGCGCATCGATCCCGAGGCACCCGGCGACGAAGCCGCCCGCCATGCACGCCCCGGCGATCACCGCCTCTAGAACGCCGCATGCGCCGAGCGTATGGCCGGTCCAGCCCTTGGTGGAGCTGCACGGCACGCCATCGCCGAACACGCTTGCCACCGCCAAGTCCTCCGCCGCGTCGTTCGCCCGGGTGCCGGTGCCGTGCAGGTTGATCCAGTCCACGTCCTGCGGCGCCAACCCGGCGCGGCGCAAAGCCTGCCGCAT
>CAXTUQ010000078.1:0-14527 GCA_964247405.1 uncultured Acetobacteraceae bacterium | reverse complement strand
GTGGTCGGCGTGCACGACGCCATCCGCGGCACGGTGCCGGTCGCGTTCGTGACGCTGCGGCCCGACGCGGAGCCGGACGGCGTGCGCGCGGCGGTAGCGGCCGCTGTCGAGCGCTCCATCGGCGGCATCGCCCGGCTGGGCCGCGTGTATGTCGCCGCCGCACTGCCCAAGACCCGGGCCGGGAAACTCATGCGACGGCTGCTGCGGGAAGCCGCCGAGACCGGGGCGGTGAATGGCGACCTGACCGGCCTTGAGGACCCGTTGGCGCTTCAGGCCGTGCTGGACGCCGTGAAAAGCCGTTGACCCTGCCTAAGCCATGTCCTCCAGCTCGCGGCCCCGCGTTTCCTGCACCCAGCGCGCGACGAAGACGAAGGACAGCAGCGCCATGGCGGCGTAGATGCCATAGGCGAAGCCGAGGCCCGCGGAGGCCAGCGCGGGAAAGGTCTGGGACACCACGAAGTTCGCCACCCACTGCGCCGCGGCGGCGACCGCGAGCGCGTAGGCGCGGATGCGGTTGTTGAACATCTCGCCGAGCAGCACCCACACCACCGGCCCCCAACTCATGCCGAAGAACACGACATAAAGGTTGGCAGCAATGATGGCGACGATGCCCTGCGCGTCGGTCAGCGAGGGCGCGGCGCCGGCAACCGGGGTCGGCGCCGCGGCGAACACGTAGGCCATCGTGCCCAACGCCGCCGCCATGCCGAGCGAGCCGACCAGCAACAGCGGCTTGCGCCCGATCCGGTCCACCAGGACGATGGCGATCAAGGTGGTCAGGATGTTGGTCACGGAGGTGATCACGGTGATCGCCAGCGAGTTGGCCTCGGTGAAGCCGACCGCCTGCCACAGCACCGACGAGTAGTAGAAGATGACGTTGATGCCGACGAACTGCTGGAACACAGAAAGCAGGATGCCGACCCAGACCACCGGCAGCAGCCCCAGCCATGGACCCCGGAGATCGCGGAGCGACTGCACGTTTTCCATCTGCATGCTTTGCTGGATCTCGGCAATTTTCACTTCCGGCGGCGGCTTCCGGCTGACGAAGTGCCGCAGGACGTGGGCGGCTTCCTGGATGCGCTGTTTTGCAACCAGGTAGCGCGGCGATTCCGGGATCAGCCCGGCGAACACGCCATAGATCAGCGCCGGCAGGGCTTCCGAGATGAACATCCACCGCCACGCTTCCAGCCCAAACCACAGCTTGCCGCTGGCCCCGCCCGCCGCCGCGGCGAGCGCGTAGTCGGTCAGCAAGGCCGCGAAAATGCCGACAACGATGGCCATCTGCTGCAGGGAGCCGAGCCGGCCCCGCATCTGCGCCGGGGAGACTTCGGCGATGTAGGCCGGGGCGATGACGCTGGCAGCCCCCACGGCGAGGCCGCCCACGAGCCGGAAGAAGGTCAGCGACCAGACGTCCCAGGGCAGGCCCGCCCCGATGCCGCTGATGAAGAACAGCACCGCGGCAGCCTGCATCACGGGGATTCGTCCGTACCGGTTCGCCAGCGGCCCGGCGAACCATGCGCCCACCGCCGACCCCAAGAGCGCGCTGGCAACGGAGAAGCCCAGCAGCGCGTCGCCCACATGGGACCATTCCCGGATGGCGCCGACCGCGCCGTTGATGACGGCGGTGTCGAAGCCGAACAGGAAGCCGCCCAAGGCTGCCGTGGCCGCGACCAGGACGATCCGCCCGACGGGCGGCGTGTCCTCGGGAGCGCCGGCGGCATGGGCGGCGGGATCGAGGCCTGCGCCGGGTGCTTGGTTGGCCATGGTTTCCCCCGTTCGGCATCCCTTGTGCTTGGTGGGATGTCTTGGATTTTGGTTCGCGTGAGCCTCGCCGCATTTGGCTTGGGGAGCAATCCTCGCACGAAAGATTGACACCCTCGGCAGCATCGCTACCGGGGCGACGGCTCCGGACGGTGCCCGCTCACGGCCGAACCCGCGTCCCGGCGCAACGCCAGGAAACTCGGCACCGGCACGAGCGCCAGCGCCGCCGCCAATAGGCAGGCGGCGCGGAATGGCGCCCCGGGGCCGTGCAGCCCCACCGTTGGGCCAGCCGCCTGCGCCGCGTGCAGCAGCACGGCGCCGAGCGCGATGCCCATGCCGATGGCCGCTTGGAATGCCGTGTTGAACAGGGTGTTCGCCGCCGCGGTCTGCGCCGCCGGCACCTCCGCGAAGGCCAGGGTGTTCAGGCTGGTGAACTGCAGGGACCGGCTGGCCCCCGCCAGCGCCAGCAGCAGCCCCGCCGCCGGCAGCGGCGTGCCCGGCCCGATCAGCGCGCAGCCGCCGATGGCGAGCGCGTTCAGCAGCGTGTTGCCCAGCAGCACGCCGCGGAACCCGTGCCGCCGCAGGATGCCGGAGGTCCAAGGCTTGATGCCGAGGTTGGTGACGCCATACCACAGCACCAGCAGCCCCGACACGAACGGGTCCATCCCCAGCCCGACCTGGAACAGCAACGGCAGCAGGAACGGCAGGGTGCTGATGGACACGCGCGACACGAACCCGCCGGTCATGGTGGCGCGGAAGGAAGGCACCGCGAATGCCCCCAGCCCGACCAGCGGATGCGCGTGCCGCCGGGCGTGGCGCAGCGCCAGGACCCCGGCCGCCCCGCTTGCTATCATCACCGCTGCGGCGGTGGCCAGCGCCTGCGCGCCGCCGCCTGGCACCCCATGGCCCAGCAGGTCGAACGCATACAGCAGCAGGGCCAGCGCCAGCCCGTTCAGCGCGAAGCCGCGCCCGTCGAACGGCCGGGCCTCGTACTCCCCCGGATCACGGATAAGGAACGACGCAAGAACAAGGCCGGCCAGGCCGAGCGGCACGTTGAGGAAGAAGATCCAGCGCCACGACGCATACGTGGCGATGAAGCCGCCCACCGGCGGCCCGAGCACGGGCGCCACCAGCGCCGGCCAGGTGAGCGTCGCGATGGCCCGCATCAGGTCCGGCTTGGCCGTGCCGCGCAGCACCACCAGCCGGCCCACCGGCACCATCAGCGCGCCCCCGCCGCCTTGCAGGATGCGCGCCGCCGTGAACTCCCACCGCCCCTGGCTCAGCCCGCACAGCACGGAAGCGAAGGTGAACAGCGCCATGGCCGCCATGAACACCCGGCGCGCGCCGAACCGGTCCGCGGCCCAGCCGCTGGCCGGAATGAACACCGCAAGCGTCAGCAGGTAGGCGGTCATGCCGATGGCGAGCGAAGCCGGCGTCGTTTGGAACGACTGCGCCATGGGCGGCAGCGCGGTCGCGATCACCGTGCCGTCCAGGTTCTCCATGAAGAACGCCCCGGCGACGAGCAAGGCAACAGGGGACAGCCGGCGGGACGGAACGGGCACGGTCAAACTCGGGAACCCTCAAGCGGAGCCACAGCCTTACCATCGCCCGCACCGTTCAAGAACCGGGCACGGATGTGGACCGGACCGCCTTGCCAGCGTCCCGGCGGTCTGCCTAACTCCCGGGCGTGCGGTAAGTACGAACGGGGGAACGACCATGCCGATGTCCAGGCGCCATCTCCGATGGCTCGCGGCGGCGCTGTGCGCGGCGCTGCTGCTGCTGGCCAGCCCGCTTCCGGCCGCGGCGCAGACCACGGCGGAGATCGTGAAGCGCGGCAAGGTCCGCATCGGCGTGCTGACAGGATCGCCGCCGATGGGCATGGTGGACGGCACCGGCAATCCCATCGGCTACGACGTGGACATGGCCAACCTGATCGCCAAGTACATGGGCGTGCCGGTGGAGCTGACGCCGCTCACGCCCCCGGCGCGTATCCCGGCGCTGCAATCGGGCAAGGTGGACTTCCTGGTGGCGACGCTGGCGCCCACCCCGGCCCGGGCGCTGACCGTCGATTTCACCCAGCCCTACAACGCCTTCCAGATGGCGGTCATCGCGAAGAAGAACCTGGCCGTGCACGGGCTGGACGACCTGAAGGGCAAGACGGTCGGCGTGAACCGCGGCTCCAGCCAGGAAAGCGCCTTGCAGCGCGTGGCGGTGCCGGGCCTGAAGATCACGCGGTTCGAGGATGACAGCACGGTGGTGCAGGCCCTGGTCGCGGGCCAGATCGAGACGGCCGCGGTGCCGGACACGGTGAGTGCGGACTACCTCAAGACTCGTCCAGACACCGACGTCGAGAACAAGTTCATCTTCTTCCAGCAGCCCAACAGCATCGCCGTGCGGAAAGGCTCCGACGAGCTGCTGCGCTGGCTCAACAACACGATCTACTTCGTGAAGGTCAGCGGCGAACTGGACGAGATCTGCCGCAAGTGGACCGGCAACCCGCTTCCCACCCTGCCGACCTTCTGACCTCCGGGGACGGCCGGTGCCGTTCGCGTTTGATTTCGGCCCGGTCATCGCCCATGCGGACGTCATTGCCGACGGGGTGTGGCTGACGCTTTACCTGTCCGCGGCCGGCATCCTGCTCGGCCTCGGTCTTGGCGTGCTGCTCGCCATGTCGCGCGGCCTCCTTCCGCGCCCGGTGCAATGGGTGCTTGACGCCTACATCGAGGTGATCCGCAACACGCCGTTCCTGATCCAGCTTTTCATCATCTTCTTCGGCCTGCCGGTGCTCGGCCTTCGCCTGGACGCCATGCAGGCGGCGATCCTGACCATCATGGTCAACCTCGGCGCCTATGCCACCGAGATCATCCGGGCCGGGATCGACAACATCCACCCGTCGCAGATCGAGGCCGGGGCGTCGCTCGCCATGACCCGGCTGCAGGTGTTCCGCCACGTCGTGCTGATGCCGGCGCTGGCCCGGGTGTGGCCGTCGCTGACCAGCCAGTTCGTCCTGACCCTGCTCAGCACCTCCATTTGCTCCTTCATCTCGGTGCAGGAGCTGTCGGGGTCGGCGGCCCAGGTGGAGAGCGACACGTTCCGCTCGTTCGAAACCTACATCACCGTCACCGTCATCTATCTCCTGCTGTCCTTGCTGCTGCGGCTTGTGCTCCTGCTTCTGGGCGAGGTCCTGTTCCCACGCGGCTCCGGGCTGCGCCGGCAGATGGGAGGGGGGCGGTGATCCATAGCCTGGGCGCGGATCAGGTCCTGTTCATCGTCGGCGCGCTGCGCTGGACGGCCGCGCTGGCGGCGCTGTCGCTCCTGCTCGGCGGCGTAGCCGGGTTTGCGGTGGCCATCGCGCGGGTCAGCCTGCTACGCGGCCTGCGCTGGCTGGCGGCGGGCTACATCGGGGTGATCCAGGGCGTGCCGGCGCTGATGCTGCTGTTCCTGGCGTATTACGGCCTGTCGCTCGCCGGGCTGGAGTTGCCGCCGCTGGCCGCCGCCGCGGTCTCGCTCGCCTTCTACGTCAGCGGCTACCTCGCCGACATCTGGCGCGGCGCGATCCAGTCGGTGCCGTGGCAGCAATGGGAGGCGTCGGGCAGCCTGGGCCTGACGCGGGTGCAGCAGTTCCGCTACGTCGTGCTGCCGCAGGCGGTGCGGATCGCGACGCCGCCCACCGTGGGCTTCGCGGTGCAGGCGGTGAAGAACACCTCCATCGTGTCCATCGTCAACGTGGTGGAGGTCGCCCGCGCCGGGCAGCTCGTCAACAACACCACCTACGAGCCGTTCCGGGTGTACGGCCTCGTGGCGCTGCTTTACTTCGCGATCTGCTGGCCGATGTCGCTGCTGGCGGCGCGGCTGGAAAGGAGGCTCGATGTCCGTCGTCAGCGTTGAGGGCGTGGTCAAGCGCTACGGCCCGCTGGAGGTGCTCAAGGGCGTGTCGCTGCAGGTGGAGGCCGGCCAGGTGGTCGCCATCATCGGGCGCAGCGGCTCGGGCAAGAGCACGCTGCTGCGTTGCCTGAACGGGCTGGAGGCGATCCAGGGCGGGCGCATCGCGGTCGCAGGGCATACGTTGGACGGCACGGACCGCAACCTGCGCGCCCTGCGCCAGGACGTCGGCATCGTGTTCCAGTCCTACAACCTGTTCCCGCATCTGCGGGTGGGGGAGAACATCATGCTCGCCCCGCGCGTGGTGAAGAAGATGCCAGCGGCGAAAGCGGCCAGCGTGGCCCGGGCCGTGCTGGCGGAGGTCGGCCTGCCCGACAAGTGGGACAGCTACCCGGACAACCTGTCAGGCGGGCAGCAGCAGCGCGTCGCCATCGCCCGGTCGCTGGCGATGCAGCCCAAGGTGATGCTGTTCGACGAGGTCACGTCGGCCCTCGACCCGGAACTGACGCTGGAGGTGCTGGCGACGCTGGAGCGGCTGGCCCAGGCCGGCATGACCATGCTGCTGGTGACGCACGAGATGGAGTTTGCGCGTCGTATTGCCCACCTGGTCGTGTTCATGCACCAGGGCACGATATGGGAAGCCGGGCCGCCCGGCACGTTGTTCGGCCGGCCGCAAACCCCGGAGTTGCGGCAGTTCATTCGGACTGAGGGGGTGCCGGGCCAGCCGGCGGCCTTGCCGTCCAAACCATCGTGAGCTTGCCGGCCCGCTGACGACCTGGCCACCGCCCACCCGGGCCACACCATTGCGTGCAACACCGCCGCCGTATGCTTGCACGCAGACGGGCCGGCCGCCCCAATCAGGGGCGTTCCGCCTGAGCGGCGACATGGCTGGCCGTGGGCGGAAGGGATTGCAGCCAAGTGCGGGCCTCCTCATCGCCAAGGCTGAGGCCACGGTGGTACCAAAGCGCCGCCAGCGCCGGGTCGGGACCGAGGCCAACAGCGCCGATCCCGGCCAGGACCATCGCATCAAAGGTCCTTCCCATAGCCGTCGCGGCATGGGCGGACCCGGCGGACGCGGCGCGGTCATACAGCAGGCGCGCGGCCGAGACATCGCCCTGCTGCAGCAAGGCGTCTCCGCGGCGGACCATCATCTCGGCAAGTGCGGCGGAAACCGGATCAGGCGCACGGGATGCAGGCAGGACTGGAACAAAGGAAGCCGCCTCGGAAGGCGCGCCGGCGTGCGAAGCAGCCAGCCCGGCCGCCGCAGAAGCCGGGACAACGCTTCCCGGGTATTCCAGCACCGCGGGGGCCGCCTCGACCGGGACGGCGGCCTGTCCCGTGCTGGAGGGTTTGGACGGAACGGCGTTGAGCGGCTCGCCAATCGCGGCTTGCTGCGCAACGGCCGGGTCCACTGGCTCGCGCGGCTCCGTCAGACGGGTCTCGGCGTCAGCCGCGTCTTGCCTGCCGCGGCCGGCCTGAACCGCAAGCATCTTCGCCTGCTGCTCGGTGATCTGGGCGAGCTGCGCCTTGCCGGCGGCGACCTGCTGCTCGACCACGGCGCGGTCGCCTTGCGTGCGGTCCGCCTGGGCTTGCAGCGAGTTCAACTGCTGCTCGGCGGCGCTGCGCCGATCCTCAAGCTGGCGGAGCTGGGCCTGGATATCTACAAGCTGCTTGCCAACCGCGGCGCCGGCGGCCCGGGCGTCCTCGGCCTGGCGCTGCAAGGCTGCAAGCTGCTGCTCGGCAGCCGTCGCCCGCTGCCCGGCGCGCTCCACCTGGGCGTTCCTGTCCGCCAACTGCTTCCGCGCCGCTTCGGCGTCGGCCCGGAGCTGCCGCAGCGCTGCCTCGGCCTGGGCGACATCCACGGCGTGGATGGCTGTACCCATGCCGCGCTCCGCGGCAGCGCCGGGCAGCGTGGCGTCAGTCAGAACCGCACGGGTGGCCATGCCGGGTCCGGCATCGGGTCTGGGCCCCTTCAGCCGGCTCTGAAGCTCCAGGATGGCCTGGTCATTCTCGGCGAGGGTGTGCTGCAGGTCGGCACCGACCGGGCCGGGCGCATCGGTCGTGGGGGACAACACCCGGTCAGCGGCCACGGGCGGCCCAGGACTGGTTTCGGCCTTGGCGGCCAGGAGCGGGGCTGCGGCCTGGGCCGTTTCCGGCGAGCCGAGCCATTGCAGGAACAGGGCGCCCCCGCCGGCCGTCAGCATGACAAGACCCCAGAATGCGGCCAGCCGCGCGCCGCCAAAGCGCCGGGCCGGCTGCTGCCATGGCTGATGCGCGCGTCGCGCCGGCCGGTTGCCGGCGCGGCCCGCAAGCTGCCGGGTGGGTTTCAGCGGCTGCGCCGAAAGAACGGCCTGCGCCGCAATCACCCAGGCATCGCCGCGGGGCGGTGCGGAGGCGGGTTGCCGGCTGAACTCCTGCTCAAGCAGATAGCCGACATCGGATAATGTCCGCGCCGGCATGCAGAAATAAACGATGGGTGGAGTGCCGCCGAACTCCGTGTGAAACTTCACGGCGTCGAGTTTTCGTCTCAAGTGATCCGGCGCATGCGGCGTCGTCCGGCCTGGAACCACGTCCAGCAACGCGATCCCAACCCGGGGGTGAAGCAGCGCGTAGCGCACCCGCGCCGGAGCGGCGTCGCCGGCGTCCAGCACGCAGCCGCGCAACGCGATCCAGCCTGGATGCATGGCGGCGATCGCATGGCACAGGGCGTCATCGGCGTAGTCGCTCGATGAGATGGGCGAAGTCTCTGCAAACGAACCATTCATGGGGCAGGCATCATCGAAAACGAAATGATCGGTCAATCCGACGATGTAAGCTTTATACAAGTCCTGTCCCGCTGGCGACCGATTTTTTGCCGACGCGCGACTGTGCCGCCGCAAGCGGACGTGGGCGCGGCCAAGGCCTTGCAGCCCCCGGCGCGCAGGAGGCAGGGCGCATGCGGACCCTGGGCGCGGGGCCTATCCGATCTGCAGGATAGTATCGGCGCCGGTCATCATCTCCGGGCGGTGGGCGACGCTGATGCGGGTGATGTCGAGGCGGCGCAGCCTCTCGTTGATCTGCTTCTCGTTCTCAACGTCGAGATGGGCGGTCCCTTCGTCGAGGAAGAGGATCTTCGGCCCTTTGTAGAGGGCGCGAGCCAGCAGCACCCGCTGCTTTTGGCCGCCCGACAGCGAGCTGCCCATGTCCCCGATCAGGCTGTTGTAGGCCATCGGCATCGCCATGATCTCGTCATGGACGCCAGCCACCTGCGCGCACATGAACATCCTTTCCTGGTCGAAGTCGGCGTCGAAGAAGCAGATGTTGTCGGCGATGGAACCCGAAAGAAGCTGATCCTCCTGCATCACGGCGGCGATCTGCTCGCGATACGCCCTGACCCCAAGGGTTGGAAGCGGCACGCCGTCGATAAGGACCTCGCCGCTTGTCGGCTCAAGCAGCCCGAGCATGATCTTCAGCAGCGTCGTCTTGCCGCCGCCCGAGCGGCCCATGATCGTCACGAACTGCCCGGCCCTGACCGTCAGGGACACGTTCTCAAGCACGAAGCGCTCGGTCTCGGCATAGCGGAAGCTGACGTTGCGCAGCTCGATCTCGCCCCTGATCGGCTTCGCGTAGGCGAGAGGGCGGTCATGCCCGCGCTCAAGCGGGCTCAGGGCGATGTCGGACAGGCGCTCAAGATGCAGGTCGAGCAGCCGGAACTGCAGGGCCTTCTCCACCAGCAGGGACGCCTTCGAGGTGAAGTTCGTCTTGTAGGACATGAACGCGAACAGCATGCCCACCGTCATGGCGTTGTCGAGCGCAAGCTTTGCGGCGAGATAGACGGTGACGATGTTCTCCAGCCCGAAGATGGCGGTGTTGATCGTCGTGAACTGGATCTGCGCGCGTCCCAGCCGGACGTTGGAGTTCACGAAGTCCGCATGCCGGTTCAGCCATCCGCCCTCGCGGTCCGACTCCCGGTTGAACAGTTTTACGCTTTGGATCGCCCGCGCGGTCTCGATGAAGTTCGAGCTTTCCAGCGCCTGCGCCTGGATGGTGGTTTCGCTGAGATCCCGGAACCGGCGGTACAGCGCGAGCCGCAGCAGCACGTAAAGCGCCAGCGCGGCGAGCACCACCAACGCGAGCGTCGCGTTGTAAACGAAGATCATCACCAGGGTCACGACAGCCATGATGCCGTCGATGGCGGCGAGGATCAGGCCCTCGCCCAGCGCCTGGCGGATCGGCTCGACCGACTGGAAGCGCGACAGGATGTCGCCGATGTGCCGCTTCTCGAAGAACGTCAGCGGCAGGCGGATCAGGTGGTGGAACAAGCGCGCGCCGATCTGGAAATGCAGGGTGTTTTGCAGGACGAGCACGATGTGCGAGCGGATCGCCGTCGTCGCAACGTTCAGCGCCATGAGCAGCCCGAAGCCGAGCGCCAGGGTGAACAGCAGGTCCACGTCGCCCCGGGCGACGACCTCGTCCACCGCCAACTGCATGTAGAAGGGTGCCGCGATGACCAGCAGCTCCAGGATGACCGAAAGGGTGAACACCTGGACAAGCGGGGACCCGGTTCCGGGCATCTGCCGCCAAAACACGCTGAACGGCAGCCGCGCCTTCTCGTTCTTCGGCGCGAACCCTTCCGCTGGCGAAAGCTCAAGCGCGACGCCCGTCAGGTGCTTCGAGGCCACGGCGAGCGGGTAGGTCCTGACCCCGTCGGCCGGGTCATGGATGACGACCCCGGCGCCGGTGACGGCCTTGAGCACCACGAAGTGCTTCATGTCCCAATGCACGATGGCCGGCAGGCGCAGTTGCCGGAGGCCGTCCAGCTCGAAGCGGAGCGGCCGGGAGGTCAGGTGCATATGGCTTGCCACCTGGATAAGGCCCCGGAGGGTGACGCCCTTCAGCGACACCGGGTGGCGGCGGCGCAGCGTGTTCAGGTCGATGCGGTGCCCGTGATAGGAGGCGACCATGGCGAGGCAGGCCAGCCCGCATTCGGCCGCCTCCGTTTGCATGATGCTCGGCAGGCGCCGCCGGGCGCCGAAATCCAGGAGATCGCGCATCATTCCCGCGGCCTTCCTTGCAATCTCATCCCTGCAGCCGGGCGCTGAGCAGGGGGTTGAGGATCCAATCCATCAGCGTCCGTTTCTCGAGAATGATGTCGGCCCGCAGCAGCATGTCGGGCTGCAACGGGATGCGCTGGCCGCGGGCGTCGATGTCCGGCCGGTCCAGTGCGACGGTCGCGCGGTAGGCAGGCTCCCGCAGGGAGACCGGCGTGGACACGTCCGACCCGGTCAGCACCGTCTGCGACACCCTGACGACCCGGCCGTGATACGCGCCGTAGTGCTGGTACGGGAAGGCGTCGTACAGGATACGCACGTCCTGCCCGGCCTTGACGAAGCCGATCGCGCGGGCGGGGATGAAAAGCTCGGCCTGCAGAGCGCTGTCGCCCGGGATGATCTGGAGCTGCAGGCGCTGCGGATCGGCGGCTTGGCCGACCGAGGCCTGGAGCGACGAGACGGTGCCGGCGATCGGCGCCAGAACGGTGTAGGCGTGGCGTCCGTTGACCTCCGCGATGCGCTGCTCGGCCGTTGACAGATCGCTGCGCAGGAGCTGGATCTTGCCAGCCATCACCGTTGGAAGCTGTTCCAGCGCGAAGCGCGCCTCGTTGTGCTGGCCCTGGCGTGCCATGACCTGCTGCATCAGAGCGCTGAGACTCTGCCGCTGCGCGAGCAAGGCTTCCTCGCGGCGGCGCTGCTCGACCTCCGCCACCAGCCCGCGGGCGGCGAGCGGCGCGCCGGAAGCCAGGAGACGCTCCGCAAGCGCGATGCGGTCCTGCTGGATCGAGACTTGGGAAAGGAGCTGCGCAAGCTCGTTCTGCACCGCTTGGAGCTGTGCCGTCAGGCGGTCCCGCTCGGATGCGGCGCGGCGCTCCTCCGCCGCGACCTGCGCGGCAAGCGCTTCCCTTTGGCGGGCAAGCGAGCGCAGGACGGTCGCATCGACGTCCTCGCCGTCAGACGCGGTCCGGCTGGTCGCCACGCTCAGGAGCGGCTGCCCGGCTTCAACGCGCTGGCCTTGCTCGACATAGATGGCGGACACCGTGCCGGCCTGCGGCGCGAAGACCTTGGCCGTGCCGGCGGCGGGCGTTAGATAGCCCGGCACGGTCTCCTTGCGGGCGTAGTGCCCGTAGAACAGGAAGGCGACCGCGACGACGGCGGCGCCGACGATGAACCAGACCATGAGCCGGGTCGGCAGCGACTGCAGCGCCACCACCCGGCCCCATTGCCGGTCGTTTTGCTGGAAATCGACCGCTTCCTGGCGGAACAGGGCGCGCTGCGGCGGCGTCAGCTCATGCGCCATGATGTCCGGCTCCCGAGATGATGGATATCTGAAGCATGGCGTCAGCCATGGAACTCGCTTTCAGGACAATACGGGCGACCAGCATTCCTGGCGCCGCAAGGAAAGGACCGGTCCCCGCCGCGTCTATGGCGGGGACCACCCGCTTGTTGGCGTCTAAGCAGGCATTCGTAGCTTGCGCCACGAATGCCTGCTTAGAAAACGTTGAAAACGCATCGTTTTCCTGCTGCGCGTGGAGCAAAGCTCCGCTTTCTCCGAGGACACGCTCCGCAGAATGATGCTTAGTGACTGAAATAGGTCACGAGGTTTCCTGCATTGTTTATGTTGGTCTGACTGCCGCCCTGGACTGATCCAAAGCTTAGGATGGCAATATTGACCTGATTGTTGACCTGGAAGCCGACCGCAATGTTTCCGACGGAAACGTTGGCGAATGCACCGTGGTAGCTTCCGGCAGCCGCGACAAGGTCGAGTTCGGCATCAGACAACTCACACGCCGCAGCGTCGCAGATCGCAGGCGCTGCGGCGGGGGTCATGACATCCAGCATGAAAACGTTCCTTTGATGTTGAGCGCCGTGGCGCCGGGCAGGGTGAGGGCTACTTGTCGTGGTGCCCCCTCCTTGGATGCTTCCACCCAAGGAGGGGAGCTGACGCATGTGATCCAGATAGGCTGGCCCGCATGCGCGGGCTGATCAGTCCCTACGCCTGGTTTCCGGCGTTGTTGTTGTTGCTTTGGCTGCCGCCCTGGCTGCTGCGAACGCTGACGAGCGAGGCGTTCACCTGGTTGTTCGAGGCGAGCTGGAGGGCGAAGTTTCCAGCCGCGAGCTGCTTGAACGAGTAGCTGTAGCCATTGCCGGCCGCCACCGCATCGAGTTCGGCGTCGGACAGGTCGGAGATCGTCACAGGCACTGAATCCAACATCTTCAGTCTTCTTTCACAATAGGCCCCTCGCAGCATGGGGCGGTTACATAAGAAGCTTCTGCCAGTTGCACGGCGCCCGCAGCGCCACGCCTCAGATCAGAACAAGTCTAAGCCTGGTTTCCGGCATTGTTGTTGTTGGCCTGAGCGCCGCCTTGACGGCTCCCAAAGCTGAAGCCGGAGACGTTGATCTCGTTGTTTTGCGCAACCTGCACGGCCGTGTTGCCCAGCGCGAGCTGCTTGAACGAGTAGCCATAGCCATTGCCGGCCGCCACCGAGTCAAGCTCGGCATCGGACAGGTCGGAGATCGCCACGGGGTTTGTGTTGGTCATTTGATCCTCCAAGATAAAAGGCCCGGCAGCATGGGCCGCGTTGCGTCCTGCGCCCCAATCTGCGCAGCGTGCCTCCGCACAACGTGCTGCGAAGTTGCGCGTCCGGTCAGGCTGATTGCATTGTTTAGGCTTGGTTTCCGGCGTTGTTATTGTTGCTTTGGCTGCCGCCTTGGCTGCTGAGGATGTTCACGAAGGCGGCGTTCGCCTGGTTGTTCACCGCGAATTGTCCGGCCGCGTTGAAGATTGCGACCTGCTTGAACGAGTAGCCGGTCCCGGCCGCCACAGAGTCGAGTTCTGTGTCGGAAAGCTCGGAAATCGGCACAGGGTCAGTGGTGAGCATTTTTTTCTCCCGTGATTGGCCCCGCAACGCGGAACCGTGTTGAGGCGTTGAAACCTTCGCCTCTTCTGCACAGCGCGACGGCGCTGCACCCCTTGGACGCCGCAGCCTTGGCGTCAACTGCCGCTCGCACGGCCCGAGCCATGCAAGAATGCTATCGAATGATACAAGCATCACTGCTTGATGAGACAAAGAGGCCATACACATTATAGTATAACTTTAAATTGTGTTCTATGGAGATGTCTCAAAGTACATCCATCTTACACAGTGAATACACTTGCTTAAATTTTGCCTCACGCTTTCTACAGGATTGATCGTGCGGGTAGATGCGATCTTCTGTCAATTCAGCCATCAGTCTATATTTTGATCTATCTCTATGCCTACATCTTTAGAGATACCTCCTCCTCAGCTCCTCACGAGCCGAGATCCGGGAGCTGGAAGTCCCGGATGTCACGGAGGGCCGTGTCGATGATCCCTGCTGAATCCTTATTCATCGCCTCACCAGGAAAGGAGCTGGGCAGCGGGCATTCCTGTGTTGGAGGCTTGAACGGGTTTCCTCGCGGCCCGGACCTCCCGTGGCATCCCGCCCAGTGACCGCCAGGTTGCCCGCGGCCCGCGGCCCGCGGCCTGCCTGGCCGGGACGCCCTCGCAAGATGGTGGACAGCTTGTATGATGGGCCGTCGGCGGCCGGGTCATCCGGCCGTTTGCAACCAAGGCGGACATCATGGCACTCCGGTCAACACGGGCCGTCTTCATGCGGGGCGGCACCAGCAAGGCGCTCGTGTTCCGGGCCGAGGACCTGCCGGCCGACCGTGCGGAATGGGACCCGATCTTTCTCGCCGCGACAGGCTCGCCCGACCCGAACGGGCGCCAGCTCGACGGGATGGGGGGAGGTATCTCCTCGTTGTCGAAGGCCTGCATTGTCGGGCCGCCGAGCCGTGACGACGCCGTCGTGGATTACACCTTCGCCCAGATC
>CAXTUQ010000077.1:0-14634 GCA_964247405.1 uncultured Acetobacteraceae bacterium | reverse complement strand
AAACGGCTGGCAGCAAGCGCAGCGTAACCCGTCCACCAAAGCGACGGAGGTTCAGTCGGCCAGCTACCGCAACGGTGGTGAGTATTGCAGTCCACCCTGCGTCCAGAGGGCATTGGCCCCGCGGGCCAAGCCCACGGGTGCGATTGACCGATCGTACATGTCGCCGTAGTTGCCGACCTGCTTGATCGCGTTGTAGGCCCACTTGTTGTCAAGCCCGAGCGAGGCTCCCAGGTCTCCCTCCCGGCCGAGCAGGCGGCGGATGTCAGGGCTGGTCGCGCTCTCGAAGCTGTCAACGTTGCCCTGGCCGACGCCGAGGTTTTCAGCCGCGACCTGGGCGAAGTGCGTCCAGCGGACGATGTCGAACCACTTGTCGTCCCCTTTGCGCACTGATGCTCCGGACGGCCCGGCGCTGATCTGCTCGGGCAAGATGCTCAACTCGGCGGCTTTCGGCCCCAGGCCGTAGCGGAACCCTGCCAGTTGCGACATGTCTGAGGCGAACGCGTCGCAACGGCCCGACAGGAACGCCTGCTGCATCTCGGGGATGCCGCCGATCTGGACCGCCGTGTAGCTGACCTTTGCCCGGCGGCCCCAGTCCGCGACGTCCAGTTCAGTGTTCGTGCCGGGGCGCACGCAGATGGTGGCGCCGTTCAGTTCCGTGACGTGCTTCACGCCGCTGGCAGCCTTGACGATCACGCCCGTGCCATCCCAGAAGTTCACGGAGGCGAATGCCAGGCCGAGCCTGGACTCTCGCGACAGGTACCAGGTCGTGTTCATCAGCAGCACGTCCACCTCGCCCGATTGGAGCGCCGTGAAGCGGCTCTGCGGCGACAAAAGCACAAAGCGCGCCTTCGCTGCATCCCCAAGTACTGCGGCGGCAATGGCCCGGCAGCCATCGGCGTCCAGCCCCTGCATCTCGCCCGTGCTGGTGACGAAGGAGAAGCCATGGATCTCGCCGGAAACGCCGCACAGCAACTGCCCGCGGGCACGCACGGCATCGAGCGTGGCGGAGCCGCCTCCCTGCGCGATTGAAATTCCGGCCAGTCCGCACGTCAGGGCAATTGCCAACAGCCATTTCGAAAACGACATCAGCAATCTCCTTGGTTCACGTGGGCTTGGTTCAGTTCGACGGCTGGATCCATGCGGGCCGTCAGGGCGCTCGCGAAAGACCACGCTGCCGCATCCCGTGCCTTTGGCCAGTGGCGATCTTGGGCGGCAAGGCGTGCCAGGGGCCGGGCCGCCGTCAGATCTCTTCATCAAACACGACAGCCAGGCCTCGTTCGATAGCAGCATCCAACGCGACCTTGGCGATCGCGAGGTCCTGCAATGCGGCTCCCGACGTGTCGAAGATCGTGACGTCGTCCGGGGACCGGAGCGGATTTGTGCCGTGGATGACGGTCCCGATCGGGGTGATAGCTTCGCGGCCGATCAGACCTTGGGCAAACGCCGTCCTGAACTCACCGATCGTGATGGATTGCTCGACGATGTCGGCGTAAAGCTTGGAACTGCCGACCAGGTCCGTGGCAAGCTCCTGCTGCCGTTTGTTGCTTGCACCTATGGCCGAAACATGCGTGCCGGGCCGCACCCAGCTTCGCTCGACAAGGGGAGCGGTGGACGACGTGGCGGTGATCACGATGTCGGCCGCCTTCACGGCAGTTTCCAGTTCAACGGCCTCTGCCGCGATGCTGCACTCGCTTGAAACACGCTCCGCGAAGGCCGTGGCCATCGCAGGGTTGCGGCTCCAAACCAAGACCCGGGTGATCGGCCTGACGGCCCGTGCGGCCAGGAACTCCTGCCAGCCCTGTTTCCCGCCTCCGATGATCGCGACTGTCTGGCTGTCGGGGCGTGACAGCCGCCTGATGGCAATGGCATCCAGCGCCGCAGTGCGTATTGCGGAAAGGTGCTTGGCGCCGATGACTGCCAGCGGGAACCCGCACTTCGGGTCGAGCAGGATAGTCGTCGAGGCATGGGCCGGAAGCCCCATCGAGGGATTGCTGGGCCAGTAGCCGCCGAGCTTGAAGCCGAACAAGCCCATGCTCCGCACGATGCAGCCTTTTGCGCCAAAGGAAGACCCGGCGGCAGGTCCCGTCGCCATCGCAAGAGGAAGATGCTCGACGCCACCCTTCTCCATGTCGATGAATGCCGACTCCATAAGAGGAATGGCAGCCTCGATGGACACAAGGGCGGCGGCAACCTTCTCGCTGATCAGATACACTGCAATGCCTGCTCCATCTTGCGTTCCGGTGAATGGGCCGTTGAGCCGCTGCAAGCTCCCAGCAGGGCAAAACTGCCGGCGAAGGCAGGAAATCTTGTTCAGGCGACATCTGAGCCATAGCCGGATCGCCATCTCCCGGCCAGCCAGCATGCCCACACACCAACGTCCAGCCGCGCAGCTATGTGCGTAAATTGGATGCGCCCTTGCTTGGTTGCCAGAACTGGACACCCGGCTGGCCGTCTGCCGCGGGCGGGCCCGGCTGGTCGTCCGGTTCCCGCGGGTTCCTCCGGACTGGTCGCGCAAACCCTCTTGCGCCGACCTGCGTCCTCGACAGGATGTCTCCTCGACGCCCAAAGGCGGCCGAGCCGGACCGGATGCGATCCGGCATCGTGGGCAGCCGCTGCCGTGCAGCACAACTGCCTATCTGCCCTGAGCGGATGATCCACTTGATTGCTGCGAAAGAGTTCCCGGTGCCTGGGTCAATCAGGGATGCAGCGAACAGGGCGGTGATCGTTGGCACGCCGCAAGCCCATGCCGGCTTTGTGGACCTTCGATAGAGGATAAGTTACGACCGAAGACTTGACCCATCCGGCGGGTGCTGTCGCGTCGTACCTGACAGGGCAGATACACCCCAGCCAGACCGCGCTGCTCGTGGCCTATGCAGCGGAAAGCGCCGCCACAATCGAGGCTTTCCGGCCGGCGCTCGACCTGCGCTACGGCCCGCATCCGCGCGAGCTGTTCGACATGTACGAAGCCGCAGGGCCGTCGCGAGGCTTGCTGGTCTACTACCATCGCGGCTACTGGCAGGCGCGGGGCAACGAGCAGTTCCGGTTCCTTGTCTCCGCCTTCCTCGCGCAGGGCATTGACGTCGCATTCGTCAACTGCCCGCTCTGCCCGGATGTCCCGTTGCGAACGCTGGTGGAGTCAGCCCGCGCCAGCATGCGGGGCCGGGGCAGCAGGCCAATGATGGTCGCCGGCCACCCGGCAGGCGGGCACCTTGCAGTCGAACTCGCATTGACTGACTGGAGTTCCTACGGCCTGGCAACGCAGCCCATCGCCGCCACCCTGCCGGTCAGTGGTGTTTTTGAGCTGTCGCCGCTCCTGGGCACACCGATAAACGACAACCTTCGGCTCGATCCGGAGGAGGCGGAAGCGATGTCGCCGCTGCGCCGCGCCTCCGGTCCACTGCCTCCTGCGGCACTCATCGTTGGCTTTCTCGAAACCCTGGCGCTCCACGCACAGTCGGAGCAAATGCACGAGGCCTGGCTTGCCGTGGGCGGCACGTCGCAGATCGTCGTCGCGCCCGACGCCGACCACTACTCGGTGCTTCGGCAGCTTGCACCTGGCCATGCAGCATTCAAGGCAGCGTTGGGCCTATTCGCGGCATGTGCATGACCGGACCGTGCCGCCCCGCGCCGCCGGGCGCGCGTGTCGGACGGCTGCTCTCCGAACCGCTCGGCGTAAGCCTGCGCGAACCGGCCGAGGTGGCCGAACCCGCAGTCCATGGCAATGTCTGCAATGGTGCTTGCCCCGTCACGCCCCAGCTCCTCCCGGGCCAGTTCCAGGCGGACGTCGCGGACCATCCGCATCGGACTCATCTCGCGGAACCGGCGGAACCCGTCGAGCAAGGTGCGGACCGGCACGCCGGCCGCGTCTGCGATGTCGCTCAAGGTGATGGGTGCTGCAGCATTGCTCCGGATGAAGGCTTCGGCGCGGCGGACAATGGACGGGGCGATGCCCGACCGCCGGGCCTTGAACTCGTCCACGTGGGGCTGACCGGCGAGAAGGAGGCTGACAAGCAGCTGCTCGTAGTCCCCGGCGATCCGCGGGTTGCCCTGCATCAGGCTGATCGTGCCCGAGTTCGACAGCAGCATGCGGATCAATGCTTCGGCGGGCGCCAGTGCGGGCCGGCCCAAGTCGATCTGCGGCTCCAAGCGAAGCTGCTGTGCACCGGTATGCTTCCAAAGGATGCGGTGCTCGACACGGAGAAAGAGCTGCTCCGCGTCCGCGGAGAAATTTGCCTGGAACCGCTGGCCGGGGTTGCAGACGAAGCCGCGCTTGCCGCTCACCACGAGTTCTGCGCCCTCCGTGAGAACCGTCGAAGCGCCCCGAAGGCAGAAAAGCATCAGGTAGCAGTCGGCCATCGCCGGCACATTGACCGACATGGCCCCCCCGAGGTGCAGGTTGCCGAAGCTAAGCCCGGCCACGCTCAGCAAGTCCATCCGCGCTTCGAGCGTCCGCATGGGGCGGTCCGGCACGAGGCTGTGCGGGCAAAAGACCGAGGAGATCCGGTCCCGTGCCTGCTCAAGGTCGTTCGAAACGAAATAGCGGAAAGGCCGGAGCGCGGCCTGCGTCATGTCGGCAGACAACTCATGCATCGCGGCTTTGTCCTTCAGCGGCTGGCCGGGCTGAGCCGTTCCTTGTCCAACGCCGTCCTTCGCTGGACGAGCCGCCCGAACGTTGGTCTTTCCCGAAGGAGGCAGGCGCAAGCTTGACCGTGACGTCGTGGGGGCTGTCAGCAATCCGATCTTTCACCGTCGCCACCCGCCTCGTTGAATGAACGCCGCCCAGCAGTTGAGGAGCAGACCGTCCCAGAGCGGTACGGACAGCCAGTGTTGCCTGCCTTGACGCGTCGGCGACGCAGGCTCCGCCATCACTGGATATGCGCCCGCAAACCCCGCCAGGAGCCTCACGGTTAAAGCATCGCTGATCTGCCACGCCGCTGCAACAACGCTGAGCGCGTCCGCGGTCGACAGCGTCGGGGCTAACCTGTTGCGGGCCGTACAAAGACTTCATATGGCTGCAGGTAGGCTGCCGCTTGCGCGTCCGGCGGCAGGGCCGCCGAGTCGTCCAGGGCTGCCTGTCCCAACTGCGAGGCATGTGCGGCGACTGCCGCCCGCTTGGCGCCAAGCTGCCCGCTGATATCCAGCCGCCAGCCGGCGCCCGGCGCCCCGGCCGGCACGTCCCCCGCCACGTAGGCCAGCAGCCCCACTCCGCTGGACTCAGCGACGGCGCAGGCGATCCTCCATGTGGCGCCCCGGCCGCTCCCGTCGTCCGGACCCGGCCAGGGCGCGCAGACGACGTTGCAGTCGCGCGCCCACATCACCAGCGTCACCCCCCGCACCACCGCGTCGAAGCCGGCGCCGCTTGCAGGGATGTGCCCGTCGTGCACGCCTGCCATCAGCAGCCGATCGAGCGGCAGGCCAAGGCACGCCACGGCCGCACGGGTTTCCCGGTCGCGCAGGTTCGCCAATCGGTCCGGCGGATACTCGGCCGAATGCGGGTGCGACAAGGTGCCATCGCCCAGCACCATGACGAATGGCGGGCGTCCTCTTTGGCAGCTTTCGGCGATCAGGCCGCAGCAGTTCCGGCTTTCCTCGCCTGGCCTCGGCACCAGGACCAGCAGGTTCTCGTTGCCGGTGATGGCCTGCAGGCTGCCATAGGGCGCTTGAGACTGGAGCGTCGCTTCCGTCATGCGGATGTGTCCTTGGAACCAGAGGGAGGGGTGCGGCTGTGAGCGCGCCGCCATCTATCCCCGCCGCCGCAGCGGATTGAAGGCGTCAGCACGCTGCCCGGCATGGATAGCTGCGATAGGTGGACTGCGCCGGCGTGTTGCTGCGGGAAACGGCTAGTGGCGTGGGGCTGTGTCTGCCAGGCTCCTTTATCAGCGGCGCAGGCGTGGCGCCGCGGCACCCGCGCAGGAGCAGCCAGCATGGACCAAGCATTCCCGGCCAGCGCCCCACCGCCCCCCTCCGGGTTGGCCACCTTTCCCCATGCGGACGGCTCCCGCGTGCCCTACAAGGTGTTCAGCAACGAGGAGATCTACGCCCTCGAACAAGAGCGCATCTACCGCGGCCCCACCTGGAGCTTCCTGGGCCTGGAGGCCGAGATCCCCAAGCCCGGCGACTACAAGAGCACCTTCATTGGCGACACCCCCGTCGTGATGACCCGCGCGGAGGACGGGACGTTGGCTGCCTGGGTCAACCGCTGCGCCCACCGCGGCGCGATGGTCTGCCGCCTGCCCCGCGGCAACGCCCTGTCCCACACCTGCGTGTATCACCAGTGGAGCTTCGGCACGAAGGGCAACCTGCAAGGCGTGCCCTTCCGCCGGGGCCAGAAGGACGCCACGGGGATGCCCAAGGACTTCGACCCCAAGCAGCACAACCTGCGGCAACTGCGGGTGGAAAGCTACCGCGGCCTGGTCTTCGCCACCTTCAGCGGCACCGTGGCGCCGCTGGCCAAATACATCGGCCCCGAGATGCGCCCCTGGGTGGACCGCATCTTCCACAAGCCCGTCGTTTATCTCGGCTGCACCCGGCAGTACTCCGACAGCAACTGGAAGCTGTACCTGGAAAACGTGAAGGACCCCTACCACGCCAGCCTGCTGCACCTGTTCCACACCACCTTCAACATCTTCCGCGTCGGGATGCGCGCCAAGTGCATGCCAGACGCCGCGCACGGCCTGCACTCGATCATCCTCGCCTTCCGCACGGAGGAGGGGCAGTCAGGGGACGCCTACAAGGCGCAGCAGATCAGGTCCTACGACGAGGGCTTCCGGCTGGAGGACGACAGCATCCTGGCGCTGGTGCCGGAATACGAGGAGGTCGCCACCAACCACATCCAGCCGATCTTCCCGCAGCTCGTGATCCAGCAGATCCACAACACCCTCGTGGCCCGCCAGCTTCTGCCCAAGGGACCCGACCATTTCGAGCTGGTGTTCCACTTTTTCGGCTACGAGGACGACACGCCGGAGATGCGCCAGCTCCGCATCAAGCAGGCCAACTTGGTCGGTCCCGCCGGCTACATCAGCATGGAGGACACGGAGGCCACCGAGCTGGTCCAGCGCGGCACCGCCCGGGACGGCGAGACGTCGTCCGTTATCGAGATGTCCCGCGCCGCGCCGGACGAGCAGGCGACGCTCATCACCGAAAGCCTGGTCCGCCGCTTCTGGGTCGGCTACCAGAAGTTGATGGGCTTCGACTCCATGCCGGCTGCGGCGGAGTAGCCATCGTGCAAGACCTGATGCTGCGCTTGGAGCTGACCGCCCTGCAGGACCGCTACGTCGCCACGCTCGACAACGACCGCATCGAGGAGTGGCCTGGCCTGTTCACCGACAATTGCCTGTACGAGATCGTCTCCAAGGAGAACGAGGACCAGGGCCTGCCGGCGCCGGTGATGCACTGCGACGGCATACGCATGCTGCGCGACCGCATCGTGGCGCTGCGCCACGCCAACATCTACGAGAAGCCGCAGTACCGCCATTGCCTGTCCGGCCTGGAATGGCAGACGGAGGCGGACGGCGCCATCATCGCCGCCACCAGCTACGTGGTGGTGAACACCTCGCAGGACGGCAATTCCACCCTGTATCAGGCCGGCCGCTACCTGGACCGCATCGTGCGCACGCCGGACGGGCTGAAGTTCCAGTCAAAGCGGTGCATCTACGACACCTTGCGCGTGCAGACCCTGCTCGCGTTCCCGATCTGATGGCGAGGGTCTGACCATGGCGGAGTGGCACGATGCCGGCGCCGCCGATGCGGTCGCCGAGGGCGAGACCGTGGGCGTGGCGGTGGCCGGCATCCCCATCGCGCTGTTCCGGCTGGACGGCGAGGTGTTCGCCTTGCACGACCTGTGCTCGCACGGCCAGGCCCGGCTGTCGGACGGCTTCGTCGAGGACGGCTGCGTCGAGTGCCCCCTCCACCAGGGCCTCGTGGACATCCGCAACGGGGCGCCCCGCTCCGAGCCGATCACCGACCCGATCCGCAGCTATCCGGCCCGCGTCGTGGACGGCCGGGTCCGGATCGAGGTCTGAAGGCGTGGCCACGTCCTCCGAGGCGTTCGTGATCGTGGGCGGCGGCCAGGCCGGCGCATGGGTCGCGCGCGCCTTGCGCAAGGGGGGGTTCGCCGGGCCGGTCGTGCTGATCGGCGACGAGGAGCACTGGCCGTACGAGCGCCCGCCCTTGTCCAAGTCGTTCCTGCAGGGCACGTCCGACATCGCGGCCATGACCCTGCTGGGCGCCGACCAGGCGGCGGAGCTGGGCATCGAGTGCCGGCGCGGGCGGCGCGTCACGGCGATTGACCGCCTCAACCGCACCCTCACCTGCGCCGACGGCACGGAGTTGCCCTATGGCACGCTCTTCCTGACCACTGGCGGCCAGGTGCGGACCCTGCCGTGGCTGGAAGGCGACGTTTCCGGCCGGATACACACGCTGCGGACCCAGGGCGATGCGGAGCGGCTCCGCACTGCCCTGCAACGCGGCGAAAGCCTGCTGGTGCTCGGCGGCGGCTGGATCGGCCTGGAGGTCGCGGCGACCGCCCGCGCCATGGGCGTGGCGGTGACGGTGGTGGAGGCAGGCGCCCGCCTGTGCGCGCGGACCATGCCGCCCGTCGTGTCCGAATACCTGCACGGGCTGCACGCCGCGGAGGGCGTCGCGCTCAGGATGGGAGCGGCAGTCGCCGACCTCCGCCCCGACGCGGCGGGCGTGACTGCGACCTTCGGCGACGGCACGGTCCTGCGCGCCGGCCATGCGGTGATCGGCATCGGGATCAGCCCCGACACCGCGCTGGCCGCCGCTTGCGGGCTTGAGGTCGCCGACGGCATCGTCGTGGACGCCCAGGGCCGAACCAGCGACCCGGCCATCTTCGCGGCGGGGGACGTGGCGCGGCACCCGAACGACTTCGCCGGCTCGCTGTTGCGGCTGGAGTCCTGGGCCAACGCCCAGAACGGAGCCATCATCGCCGCCAAAGCGTCGCTGGGCCACGATGTCCGCTATGCCGAGGTCCCATGGTTCTGGTCCGACCAGTACGGCGCCAACCTGCAGATGCTCGGCCTGCCCGGCGCCGGCGTCCGGTCCGTTGCGCGCGGCGCCCCGAACGCTGGCGCCGGTTGCTGGCTGATGCTCGACGCCGCCGGCGCGTTCGCCGGCGCGGTGGCGGTCAACGCGCCGCGGGAGCTTCGGGTGGTCCGGAAGATGCTGGCCGCCGCGTCGCAGCCATGCCCCGATGCATGGGCCGACCCTGCCATCCCGCTCGCGCGGGTGCCCGCCGTTTCGCTCCCCGCGGCAACGACGGCGGCATGATCGCGTTGCTTCGCCTGGCCTGCACAGGAGGACACCACCCCATGCACAGACGCACCCTGCTCGGAGGCGCCGCGGCCGCCACGCTCGCCGGGGCGCCTGCCGCACGCGCCCAATCGCCCGGCATGAAGATCGCCTTCGTTGTCACCCTGTCCGGCCCCGGCGCCGCCATCGGCACCCAGATGCGCGACGGCTGGCTGCTGGGCGTGAAGGAGATGGGCGGCAAGATGGGCGCCTTGCCGGTCGAGACGCTGGTGATCAACGACGAACTGAAGCCGGATGTCGCCTTGACAAAGGTCCGCGCGACGCTTGAGCGGGACAAGGTGGACTTCGTCGCCGGCGTCGTGTTCAACAACATCCTGCAAGCGAGCTTCCGCCCCGTAACGGAAAGCCAGACCATCCTGGTCAGCGCCAACGCCGGCACCTCGACCTTTGCCGGCAAGGGCTGCAACCCGTTTTTCTACGCCACATCGTCCCAGAACGACCAGACGCACGCGACGATGGGCCAGGTGGCGCAGGACGAGGGCTACAAGCGCGTCATGATCCTGGTGCCCAACTACCAAGCCGGCAGGGACGCCGTGCACGGTTTCCGCAGCCGCTGCAAGGGCGAGGTGGTGGACGAGAGCTACGTCCCCCTCACCCAGCCCGACTTCTCGGCCGAGATGGCAAAAATCGCCGCCGCCAAGCCCGACGCCCTTTTCACCTTCATGCCCGGCGAAATCCACGCCGTCATCGGGCCAAACGGCGCCGGCAAGACCACGCTGATCCACCAGATCAGCGGCGCCCTCAAGCCCGACAGCGGCCAGGTGCTGGTTGCCGGCCAGGACGTGACCGCCTGGCCGATGCCCCGCTGCGCACGGATCGGCCTGGGGCGGACGTTCAGATCAGCTGCATCGTCCCCGGCTTCACGGCGCTGGAGAACGCGGCGCTGGCGGCGCAGGCGTGCGCCGGGTCCTCGTTCCGCTTCCCGCGGCCGGCGCGGCTGGAGCGGGCGTTGAACCAGGCGGCCCGCTCGGCCCTCGACCGTGTCGACCTGGGGCACCGGGCCGACATGCCGGCCGGAACCCTGTCGCACAGCGAGAAGCGGCAGCTTGAGCTTGCCGTCGCCCTCGCGGCCCAGCCGCGGCGGCGGCTGCTTAACGAGCCGCTGGCCGGCGCCGGGCCGGAGGAAACGGAGCGGCTGGCCGCCCTGCTGCGCGGCCTGCGCGACCAGTTCGGCATCCTCCTGGTGGAGCACGACATGCAGGCCGTCTTCGCGCTGGCGGACCGCATCTCGGTGCTGGTGTACGGCCGCGTGGTGGTGACCGGCACGACCGGGGAAGCACGCGCGCTCCCCGAGGTGCGCAGCGCCTACCTCGGCGAGGACGAGATGGCCTGATGCTGCCCCTTGACGCCGTCAGCGCCGGCTACGGCGCCACCCAGGTGCTGTTCGACGTGTCGCTGTCGGTCGGCCGCGGCGAGGTGCTGGCCGTGCTCGGGCGCAACGGCATGGGCAAGACCACGACGGTTTCGGCGATCATGGGGCTGCTGCCGTGCTGGGGCGGGGCGGTGGCGTTCGGCGGGCAGCCCATCACCGGCTTGCTGCCCTACCAGGTGGCGCAGCGCGGGCTTGGCCTGGTGCCGGAGGGCCGCCAGATTTTCCTGACGCTGTCGGTGGAAGAGAACCTGGTCGCGACCGCATCCCGCCGCGGGGCCGCCGCCCCCCGCTGGACGCTGGACCGGGTGTGGGCGCTGTTCCCCCGGCTGCGGGAGCGGCGCCGCAACCTGGGCGACCGCCTGTCCGGCGGCGAGCAGCAGATGCTGGCCATCGGGCGGGCGCTGATGACCAACCCGGACCTGCTGATCCTGGACGAGGCGACGGAGGGCCTGGCCCCGGTGGTGCGCGTCGAGATCTGGCGCGTGCTGGCCGTCTTGAAGGCGGAGGGCCAGTCCATCCTGCTGATCGACAAGAACATGGCGGCCGTGCTGCGCCTGGCCGATCAGGCTGTCATCATCGAGAAGGGCCGCACCGTCTGGTCCGGCACCAGCCAGGGCCTGCGCGACGCGCCCGCGGTCCGGGAGGCGCACCTGCATGTCTGACCCCTCACAAGCTGCCCGCGGCTCCGGCCTGCATCGCCCCGCTTCAGCCTGTCGGTGCGAGGGGCGCAGCGGCGCTGCATTCCAAGGGCCGCCAGAGCCGTCCCGTCCGCCCCTGAACCGCCGTTTCCTCCTGGCGGCGGCTGCCGGGCTGGCTGTTCGTCCAGCAGCGGCAGCCGGGCCGGTCTTCATGGATCTGACCCAATCCGCCCTGGATGACGCCTACACCCAATCCGTCTGGGCGCCCGACGCTCCTGCCATCATCGCCGGCTACGGCCGGGACAGCGCCGCCGTGCGCGCGGCGATGCCGCCCCGCACCGAACGCTACGGCCCCGGCGCCGGCGAAACCTTGGATCTGTTCATTCCGCGTGGCGCCACGTCCGCCCCCGTGATGGCCTTCCTCCACGGCGGCGCCTGGCGGGCGCTGGGTAAAGAGGACGTCTCCGCCCCCGCGCCAACTTTCACGGGCGCCGGCTGCATCTACGCCGGGCTAGGCTTTGACAACATCCCAGCCGCCACCCTGCCGGGCATGGCGGACCAGGTGCGCCGGGCCGTATTGTGGCTGGCCGCCAACGTCGCGCGGTTCGGCGGCGATCCGGCGCAGCTGTTCGTGGCGGGGCACTCCTCGGGCGCGCACCTGTGCGCCGTGCTGCTCACCACGGACTGGACGGCCCTGGGGCAGCCGCCGGACCTGCTCAAAGGCGGCGCGTGCCTCAGCGGCATGTACGAACTGTATCCCGTCCTGCTGTCCGCCCGCAGCGGCTATGTCCGGCTGGCCCCGGCGGAGGTGGACGCGCTCAGCCCGCTCCGTCACATGGGCCGGGTTGCCTGCCCCGTGCTGGTCGGCAGCGGCGGGCGGGAAAGCCCGGAGTTCAAGCGCCAGGCCGACACCTTCGCCGCCGTCCTGGCCGGCATGGGCCGGCTGCACCTGCGGGCCGTGATGCCGGACCTGAACCACTTCCAAGTCCCGAACCAGCTTAATGACGCCGGCACGCCCTTGAGCCGGGCCGTGCTCGGGATGATGCGGACGGCACGAGCCGGCGGCGGATAGCAAGGAGGATGAACATGAAACCTGAAACCGGCATCACCCGCGGCGGCGACAGCCTGGACAACGTGGCCTGGGACGTGATGGGGCAGACCTACAAGCCCGTGCAACTGTCCGAGGCGTCGTTCGCCTTTGACACGCTGTTCCCGCCCGGCACCTTCGTGCCGCCGCACACCCACCCCGACCAAGACGAGTTCATCCGCGTGCTGGAGGGCAGGTTCGACCTGTGGCTGGACGGCGAGGACGTCACCGCGTCGGCCGGCGACCTGGTGCGTATGCCGAAAGGGTCCAGGCACGGCATCTTCAACCGTAGCGGCGCACCCACCCGCGCCCTGTTCTGGGTCGCGCCCGCGCGCCGGCTGTACGACCTGTTCGTGCAGCTCGACGGTTTATGTGAGCCGGAGGAGGTTGTCCGCCGGTCGGCCGCGCTCAACGTCCATTTCCTGCCGCCGGACCAGTGGCCGTCCGCCCGCTACCTGCCTGGACCAGCCTGATCCGATGCCGAAGCCCATCCTCATCGCCGGCGGCGGGGTCGGCGGCTTGACGCTCGCGTTGATGCTGCACCGGCAGGGCATCCCCTGCCAGGTGTTCGAGGCCGTGAGAACCGTCCTGCCCCTGGGCGTCGGCATCAACGCCCTGCCTCACTCGATGCGCGAGCTGGCCGCGCTCGGCCTGCTGCCCCGGCTGGACGAGATCGGCATCCGGACCCGCACCCTGACCTACGCGAACCACCTGGGGCAGGAAATCTGGTCGGAGCCGCGCGGCCTCCACGCCGGGCACGACGTGCCGCAGTTCTCCCTCCACCGCGGGCGGCTGCAGGCCATGCTGTGGGACGCCGCCACTGAGCGCATGGGCCCAGCCGCGCCGCGGTCAGGGATGCGCCTGCTCGATCACACGCAGGACGAGGGGAGCGTATCCGCCCGGTTCCAAAGGCCGGACGGCGCAGTCGAGGTGGTCGAGGGGGCGGCTCTGGTCGGCGCCGACGGCATCCACTCCACACTGCGCGCGGCGCTGCACCCCGATGGCGGCGGGATTTGCTGGAACGGGATCAGCATGTGGCGCGGCGCCGTGGACTGGCCTGCCTTCGACGGCGGCGACAGCATGGTCATCGCGGGTGACGCCGTGGCCAAGCTGGTGCTCTACCCGATCGGGCCGGGCGAAACGCCGGACACGCGGCTGACCAACTGGGTTATCTACGCCCGGGTCGCCGCGCCCGGCGAGCCGCTGCCGGTCCGGGAAAGCTGGTCGCGGCCGGGATGCTACGAGGACTTCCGCCATCTGGCCGAGCGGCTGAGGCTGCCGTTCATTGACCCCGAGGCCATGATCCGCGCCACTGCCGACATCTTCGAGTACCCGATGTGTGACCGCGACCCCCTGCCATGGTGGACGCAGGGGAGGGTGACGCTGCTCGGCGACGCCGCGCATCCGATGTATCCCGTCGGCTCAAACGGCGCGTCGCAGGCCATCCTGGACGCGCGCTGCCTTGCGGACATGCTCGCCGCCAAACCGATTGAGCAGGCCCTGGCGGATTATGAGGCGGTCCGGCGGCCGGCGACTGCGGACATTGTCAGGACCAACCGCATTGGCGGTCCCGAGCGGGTGATGGACCTGATCGCGGCCCGCGCGCCGGATGGCTTTGCCCGGCTTCACGACGTGGCAACGGAAGAGGAGCTGACCGGCATCGTGCGCGGCTACGCCCAGTTGGCCGGGTTCGAGGTGGCCCGTTGAGCCGCCCGGACGCGGTCTTCCCAGACGCGACGTGGCAGTACATGACCGGCCAGATGCGGCCGACCTTTCCAGCGCTGCTGGACGGCTACCAGCGGGACAGCGATGCCGTCCGCCTCACGGCAGCCGACGTCGCTTATGGGCCGCATCCCCGGCAGGTGTTCGACGTCGTCGCGGGCGTGGCGCCGTGGCGGGGGACCCTTGCGTATTTCCATGCCGGCTTCTGGCAGTCACGCGACAAGTCCCTGTTCCGCTTCATTGCTCCTCTCCTGGTGCATCACGGCGTCGACGTCGCCCTGGTCAACTACCCGCTCTGCCCGGATGTGACGCTGCCGCAGCTTGTGGCGGCAACCCGGGCGGCCGTCCCTGCGGTTCTGGCACGCAGTGCGGCGGCGGGGCGGGGCGGGGCAAGCCTGATCGCCGCCGGCACCTCGGCCGGCGGGCTCATCGCGGGCGCGCTGGCGCTGGCGGAGTTCGCGGCGCCGGCAGCCCTGCTCGCCCTG
>CAXTUQ010000076.1:0-14735 GCA_964247405.1 uncultured Acetobacteraceae bacterium | reverse complement strand
GGTCGGCGCGCTGACGCCCGAATGGCACGGCTTCAACGTGCTGCACACCGCCGCGGCGCGGGTCGGCGCGCTCGACCTCGGCTTCCTGCCGGGGCCGGGCGGCAAGGCGCTGCCCGCGATGCTCGGCGGCGGCACGGACCTGCTGTGGCTGCTGGGCGCGGACGAGTTCGACACCGCCGCCATCGGCGCCGACACGTTCGTCGTGTACCAGGGGCACCATGGCGACCGCGGCGCGGCCCGCGCCGACGTGATCCTGCCCGGCGCCGCCTACACGGAAAAGGGCGGCACCTACGTGAACACGGAGGGCCGGGTGCAGCGCGGCTACGTTTCGGTGCAGCCGCCCGGCGAGGCGCGGGAGGACTGGGCTATCCTGCGCGCGTTCAGCGCCGTGCTCGGCAAGCCGCTGCCTTACGACACCATCCAGGACGTGCGGGACCGCCTGGCCGCGGTGAACCCGGTGTTCAAGACCTTGCAGGACCTGCCGCGCCGCGGCTGCGCGGACCAGGCCGGGCCGTCCGGCGACCCGGCGGGCGTGGGCCGCGAGCCGTTGCAGCCGGCGGTGCCCAACTACTACCAGACCAACGCCATCAACCGCGCCAGCGCCACCATGGCCGAATGCACCCGCACCTACGCCGCCCCGCTGCTCCAGGCGGCGGAGTAAGCGGGCAATGAGCGCGTTCATCGCCACGCCGTTCGGCACCTTGCTGCTCACCGTCGCGCAGACGCTGGCGATGCTGGTGCCGGTGCTGATGAGTGTTGCCTACCTTACCTTGGCCGAGCGCAAGGTGCTGGCGGCGATGCAGGCGCGCAAAGGCCCCAACGTGGTGGGGCCGTTCGGCCTGTGGCAGCCCTTCGCCGACGCGTTGAAGATGCTGACCAAGGAGACGATCATCCCCACGGGGGCGAACCGCATCCTGTTCGTCATCGCGCCTCTGCTGACCATGACGCTGGCGATGATCGCCTGGGCGGTGATCCCGGTGAACGACGGCTGGGCCATCGCCGACATCAACGTCGGCATCCTGTACCTGTTCGCCATCAGCAGCCTCGGCGTGTACGGCATCGTCATCGCCGGGTGGGCCAGCAACTCGAAGTACGCCTTCCTCGGCGCGCTGCGCTCAGCGGCGCAGATGGTGAGCTACGAGGTCAGCATGGGCTTCGTCATCGTCACCGTGCTACTCTGCGCCGGCAGCTTGAACCTGTCGGACATCGTGCGGGCGCAGGAGCACGTGTGGTTCTTCATCCCGCTGTTCCCCATGTTCATCGTGTTCTTCATCTCGACGCTGGCCGAAACCAACCGCGCGCCGTTCGATCTGCCGGAGGGCGAAAGCGAGATCGTCGGCGGCTTCCACGTCGAGTACGGCGCGATGACCTTCGGGCTGTTCTTTCTCGGCGAGTATGCCAACATGATTCTGATGTCGGCGATGACGTCGATCCTGTTCCTTGGCGGCTGGCTCAGCCCGATCCCGTTCCCGCCCTTCACCTGGGTGCCCGGCCCGATCTGGTTCATCGCCAAGATCTGCCTCGTGCTGTTCATGTTCGTCTGGGTGCGGGCGACCTTCCCGCGCTTCCGCTACGACCAGTTGATGCGGCTCGGCTGGAAGGTGTTCCTGCCGTTGTCGCTCGGTTGGCTGATCCTGACCGCGGGCGTGCTGCTGGCCATGGGCTGGCTGCCCGGCACGCCTCCGGCCTGACCCTTGCTCTCTCGCCCGGTGCCCTCTATGCCGCCGGGCAGATTAGGAACCGACCATGGCCTTCCTCGACCGCACTGCACGCAGCTTCCTGCTTGGCGAATTGCTTTCCGGCATGTCGCTGACGCTGAAATACTTCTTCCGGCAGAAGGCGACCATCAACTACCCCTATGAGAAGGGGCCGATCTCGCCGCGGTTCAAAGGCGAGCACGCGCTGCGCCGCTACCCCAACGGCGAGGAACGCTGCATCGCCTGCAAGCTGTGCGAGGCCGTGTGCCCGGCGCTCGCCATCACCATCGAGGCCGAGCCGCGCGACGACGGCAGCCGTCGCACCACGCGCTACGACATCGACATGACGAAGTGCATCTACTGCGGCCTGTGCGAAGAAAGCTGCCCGGTGGACGCCATCGTCGAAGGCCCGAACTTCGAGTTCGCGGTCGAGACGCGGGAGGAACTGCTCTACAACAAGGAGCGCCTGCTTGCGAACGGTGACCGTTGGGAAAGCGAGCTGTCCAAGCGGCTTGAGCTTGACGCGCCTTACCGCTAGGTCCCCCAGATGATCGTCACCGCCGCCTTCTACCTGTTCTCCGCCATCCTGCTCGGGTCGGCGGCTGCCGTCGTGACCTCGCGCAACCCCGTGCATTCCGTCTTGTTCCTGATCCTGGCGTTCTTCAACGCTTCCGCGCTGTTCCTGATCGCCGGCGCCGAGTTCCTGGCGATGATCTTGTTGATCGTCTATGTCGGCGCGGTCGCGGTGCTGTTCCTGTTCGTCGTGATGATGCTCGACGTGAACTTCGGCCAGTTGCGGGAAGGCTACCAGCGCTACCTGCCGGTCGGCGCGACCGTGGGCGCCGTGCTGTTCGGCGAGCTGGCGCTGGTGCTGGGCGGCTGGGAGTTCGCGCCGCAGGCCGCCTCGGCGCTGCGGCTCAGCAGCACGCCCGCGGGCGTCAGCAACACCCGGGCGCTAGGGCGGCTGATCTACACCGACTACATCTTCCTGTTCCAGATTGCCGGGCTGATCCTGATGGTAGCGATGATCGGCGCCATCGTGCTGACCCACCGGGAGCGTGCCACCAGCCGCCGCCAGGACATCGCCCGGCAGAACGCGCGCCAAGTGTCCGACACGCTGGAGATCATGCCGGTCGGCTTCGGCGCCGGCACGAACGTCACCGGCATCATCCGCCCGAAGCGCGAGCCGGAGCCGGTGCTGGCCGACGAGCCGCACACCCACGGCGTCGGCCTGCCCGGCCCCGGAGAGCACGGATGACCACGATCGGCGTCGGCCACTACCTCACGGTGGCGGCGATCCTGCTGGTGCTCGGCATCTTCGGCATCTTCCTGAACCGCAAGAACGTCATCATCATCATGATGTCGGTCGAGCTGATCCTGCTCGCCGTCAACCTGAACCTCGTGGCGTTCAGCTCGGCGCTGAACGACCTGGCGGGCCAGGTGTTCGCGCTGTTCGTGCTGACCGTCGCGGCGGCGGAGGCGGCCATCGGGCTGGCGATTGTCGTGGTGTATTTCCGCAACCGCGGCTCGATCCAGGTCGAGGATGTCAATCTCATGAAGGGTTAGCGGATGCTGTACGCCGTCGCCGTGTTCGCCCCGCTGCTGGGCGCACTGACCGCCGGACTGCTCGGCCCCTACATCGGCGACAAGGCCAGCCAGGCCGTCACCATCCTGCTCATGGTCATCGCCGCGGCCTGCGGCACCCTGAGCTTCCTGCCATTTCTGGACGGGGAGGGGCTGCCCGGCACCGTGTCGCTCGGCACCTGGATGCAGGTCGAGGGCTTCCACGTCGAATGGGCGCTGCGCTACGACACGCTGTCGGCGGTGATGGTTGCGATGGTGACGTTCATCGCGACGCTGATCCACATCTACAGCGTCGGCTACATGAGCCACGACGCGACGATCCCGCGCTTCTTCGGCTACCTCAGCCTGTTCACCTTCGCCATGCTGATGCTGGTCACGGCGGACAACCTGGTGCAGCTCTTCTTCGGCTGGGAAGGCGTCGGCCTCGCGAGCTACCTGTTGATCGGCTATTGGTATGACCGCCCGAGCGCCTGCCGCGCCGCAATGAAGGCGTTCATCGTCAACCGGGTCGGCGACCTGTTCTTCGCCGTCGGCATCGCGCTGGTGTTCCTGCTGTTCGGCTCCGTCGAATTCCCGGAGATCTTCGCCCGCGTCCATGAGCACGTGGGCGACACCTACCATGTGCTCGGCGGCACCTGGCACTCCCTTGAGGTGATCGGCGTGCTGCTGTTCCTCGGCGCGGCCGGCAAGTCGGCGCAGCTTGGCCTGCACACCTGGCTGCCGGACGCGATGGAGGGGCCGACCCCGGTTTCGGCGCTGATCCACGCGGCGACCATGGTGACGGCAGGCGTGTTCCTGATGGCGCGCATGTCGCCGATCCTGGAATACGCGCCGCACGCGCTGGGCTTCATCGCGTTCATGGGCGCCAGCACCTGCCTGTTCGCCGCGACCATCGGCTGCGTGCAGAACGACATCAAGCGCATCATCGCCTACTCGACCTGCTCGCAGCTTGGCTACATGTTCATCGCCGCCGGGGTGGGCGCCTACCAAGCGTCGATCTTCCACCTGTTCACCCACGCCTTCTTCAAGGCGCTGCTGTTCCTGGGCGCAGGCTCCGTGATCCACGCGATGTCGGACGAGCAGGACATCCGCAACATGGGCGGCATCTGGCGCAAGATCCCCGTGACCTACACCGTGATGTGGATCGGCAGCCTGGCGCTCGCCGGCATCCCGATCTTCGCCGGCTACTATTCCAAGGACGCGATCCTTGAGGCCGCATTTGCCCGGGGCAGCGCGGTTGGGATGTATGGCTTCCTGTGCGGCACGGCCGCGGCGTTCCTGACTGCGTTCTACTCCTGGCGCCTGCTGATCCTCACCTTCCACGGCACGTCGCGGGCCAGCGCCGATACGTTGGCGCACGTGCATGAAAGCCCGGCGGTCATGCTCGGCCCGTTGGTCGTCCTGGCCCTCGGCGCCGTGGCGGCAGGGTTCGCGTTCGAGGGGGCCTTCATCGGCGAGGGCTGGCTGGAGTTCTGGCGCGGCAGCATCGTGAACGCCCCGGGCAATACGGTGCTGGACGACATGCACCACGTGCCCGGCATCATCAGCCTGCTGCCCACGCTCGTCGGCGTGCTCGGCATCGCATTGGCCTACGTGATGTACGTGGCGCGTCCGGAGCTGCCCGAGCGCATGGCCGCCGCGATGCCGGGCGTTTACCGCTTCGTGCTGAACAAGTGGTATTTCGACGAGCTGTACAATTTCCTTTTCGTCCGCCCGGCGATCTGGCTGGCCCGAACCCTGTGGCAGGTCGGCGACGCCCAGTTGATCGACGGCATCCCGAACGGCATCGCGGCGCTGACCACGGACAGCTCGGCGCAGGTCGTGCGGATTCAGACCGGCTCGATTGCCGTCTATGCTTTCACCATGCTGATCGGCCTCGTGCTGCTGGTCAGCATCTTCCTACTGTTCCGGTGATCCCTCGATGAATAGCGTGAACGCGGCCGGTTTCCCGATCCTGTCCTTGCTGACCTGGCTGCCGCTGGCCGGCGGGCTGTTCATCATGACCGTCCGCGGCGAGGAAAGTGTGGTCGCCAGCAACGCCCGATGGGCGGCGCTGTGGACCAGCCTGATCGTGTTCGCCATCTCCCTGGTGCTGTGGGTCAAGTTCGACACCAGCGACCCCGGCTTCCAGTTCAAAGAAAGCCTGTCCTGGCTGCCGGAGTTCGGCGTCGGCTACCGCATGGGGGTGGACGGCATCTCCGTGCTGTTCGTGCTGCTGTCCACGGCGCTCACGCCGATCTGCATCCTGGCGAGCTGGGACGCGATCACCACGCGGGTGCGCGAGTACATGCTGGCCTTCCTGGTGCTGGAAACCATGATGGTGGGCATGTTCTCCGCCCAGGACTTCATCGTGTTCTACATGTTCTTCGAGGGCGTGCTGATCCCGATGTTCCTGATCATCGGGGTCTGGGGCGGGCCGCGCCGGGTCTATGCCAGCTTCAAGTTTTTCCTCTACACGCTGGCCGGCTCCATCTTGATGCTGCTGGCGCTGCTGGCGATCTGGTATCACGCGGGGACCACGGACCTTGCCGTGCTGATGCAGACGCCGCTGCCGGCGGGGATGCAGTTCTGGCTGTTCCTTGCCTTCTTCGCCTCGTTTGCGGTCAAGGTGCCGATGTGGCCGGTCCATACCTGGCTGCCGGACGCGCACGTGGAGGCGCCGACCGCCGGCTCGGTGATCCTGGCAGGCGTGCTGCTGAAGATGGGCGCGTATGGCTTCCTGCGCTTCTCCCTGCCCATGCTGCCGCAGGCCAGCCAGCAGTTCGCGCCCTTCATGTTTACTCTGGGCGTGGTCGCCGTCATCTACACCTCGCTGGTGGCGCTGGCGCAGACCGACATGAAGAAGCTGATCGCTTACTCCTCCGTTGCCCATATGGGCGTCGTGATCATCGGCATCTTCACCTTCAACGCGCAGGGCCTGCAGGGCGCGTTGTTCCAGATGCTGTCGCACGGCATCGTTTCCGCGGCGCTGTTCCTCTGCGTCGGCGTGGTCTATGACCGCGTCCACACCCGCGACATCGCCCGCTACGGCGGCCTGGCGCAGCGGATGCCGGCCTACGCCATCGTGTTCATGCTGTTCACCATGGCAAGCGTCGGGCTGCCCGGCACCGCCGGGTTCGTGGGCGAGTTCCTGGTCCTGGTCGGCGCGTTCAAGGTCAGCCTGTACCTGGCCTACCTCGGCAGCTTCGGCATGATCCTGGGTGCGGCGTACATGCTGTATTTGTACCGCCGGGTGATCTTCGGGGTAATCACGCGCGATGACCTGCGCGGCATCCTGGACCTGTCGCCGCGCGAGGTCGCGGTGTTCGCGCCGCTCATCCTGCTCACGTTGTGGATGGGCATCTACCCGTCCAGCTTCACGCAATTCTTTGATGCCACCGTGCATGCCATGGTGGAGTCCCACACCGTGGCGCTCGCCGCGCCGAAGCTCGCAGGAATCGCGCCATGAACTGGACCATGGCGTTGCCAGAGATCGTCTTGGCCCTTTGCGCCATGGCGATCCTGGTGTTCGGCGTGCTGCGCAAGCCGGACCCGGCGTTCCTGTGCACCATGCTGTCGCTTGGCGCCCTCGTGCTCGCCGGGGTGCTGGTGCTGGGCAGCGGCCTGGGCAGCGCCTACAACGGGCTGTTCGTGGTGGACGGGTTCGGCAGCTACATGAAGCTGCTGATCTTGTTGGGTGCCGGGCTGTCGGCCGTCTTGGCGCTCGACTACAACGTGCAAGAGGGTATCAGCCGGTTCGAGTTCCCGGTGCTGATCCTGCTGTCCACCGTCGGCATGATGGTGATGTGCAGCGCGTCCAGCCTGATGACGCTCTACATGGGGCTGGAGCTGCAATCGCTGGCGCTTTACGTCCTGTGCGCCTTTGCCCGGGATGAGCTGCGGTCAGCGGAGTCCGGCCTCAAGTTCTTCGTGCTGGGCGCGCTCGCCTCCGGGCTGCTGCTGTATGGCATCTCGCTCACTTACGGGTTCGCCGGCACCATGCAGTTCAGCGAGTTGTCGCGGGCCCTGACCGCGCCGGACGGCGTGTCCGCCGGGCTGATCGTCGGCATGGTGTTCGTGGTGGCCGGGCTGGCGTTCAAGCTCTCCGCCGTGCCGTTCCATATGTGGACGCCGGACGTGTACGAGGGCGCGCCGACTCCGGTCACGGCCTTCATGAGCACCGCGCCCAAGGTCGCCGCCATCGCCCTGCTGCTGCGCGCGCTGGAGGTGCCGTTCGGGCACATCACGCCGCAATGGACGCAACTCATCGTGCTGGTCTCCATCGCCTCCATGCTGCTCGGCTCGCTTGCGGCCATCGGGCAATTCAACATCAAGCGGCTGATGGCCTACTCCAGCATCGGGCACATGGGATACGCCCTCGTGGGCCTCGCGGTCGGCACGGCGGACGGCATCCGCGGGGTGCTGGTCTATATGGCGACCTACGTGTTCATGAGCGCCGGGGTGTTCGCCTGCATCATCGCCATGCGCCGCCGCGGACGGCAGTTGGAGAAGATCGGCGACCTCGCCGGCCTCGCCCGGTCCGACCCGGGCCTGGCGCTGGCAATGGCGGTGTTCATGTTCAGCATGGCCGGCATCCCGCCGTTCTCCGGCTTCTTCGGCAAGCTCTACGTGTTCCTGCCGGCGGTGCAGTCGGGCTACTGGACTTTGGCGGTGGTCGGCGTGCTGACCAGCGTGGTCGGCGCCTTCTACTACCTGCGCGTCATCAAGGTCATGTACTTCGACCCGGCGGAACCCGCCTTCGACGCGCGGCCGGCCTCTGTGTCCTTCGTCGCCGGCGTCGGCGCCTTGGTGACGACGCTGTTCTTCGTGTTCCCGGCGCCGCTCGTCGCCGCGGCGCAGCAGGCGGCGCGGGTGCTGTTCGGGTGAGCCGGCCCACGCCGGGCCGTGCGGACGGAGGGGGTTAGCCCGTGCTGCTCGTCGTCGATGCCGGCAACACCAACGTGGTCTTTGCCGTGCATGACGGCGCCACCTGGCGCGGCATCTGGCGCATCGCCACCGAGCCGCAGCGCACCTCGGACGAGTACGCCGTCTGGCTGCTGACCCTGCTGTCGTTCACCGGGTTGAAACCGGCCGAGATCAACCGCGCCGTGATCGGCACCGTGGTGCCCGCGGCGCTCTACCACCTGCGCCGCCTGTGCCGGGAATGGTTCACGACGGAGCCGCTGATCGCCCGGTCCAGCCTGGACTGGGGCTTCGACATCCGCCTCGACAACCCGGCCGAGGTCGGCGCGGACCGCCTGCTCAACACGCTCGCCGCCCACCAAAGCCACGGCGGCCCGCTGATCGTCATCGACTTCGGCACGGCGACGACGTTCGACGTGGTGGCGCCGGACGGCGGCTACCTCGGCGGCGTGATCGCGCCGGGCATCAACCTGTCCCTCGAGGCGCTGCACAAGGCCGCCGCCCGGCTGCCGCGCATCGGCATCGGCCGGCCGCAGGCGGTGATCGGCCGGTCCACCATCCCGGCCATGCAATCCGGCATCTACTGGGGCTATGTCGGACTGGTCGAGGGCCTGGTCGCCCGCATCCGCGCCGAGCACGACCAGCCGCTCAAGGTGATCGCCACCGGCGGCCTCGCGCCCATGCTGGCGGAGGGCACCACGGTGATCGAGCGCATCGACCCCGATCTGACGCTCAACGGGCTTCGCTTGTTGGCGGACAGGAACCCCGCACCCACATTGAGTCGCGACAGAACAAGAACAATCGAAGGCGATTAGATGGACGCTTACAGCGGTGATCTGGCCTTCCTGCCATTAGGCGGGACGGGCGAGATCGGCATGAACCTGAATTTGTACTGCGCAAGCGGGAAATGGCTGGCGATCGACTGCGGGATCGGCTTCGGCGGCAATGACAATCCCGAGATCGAGATCATGATGCCCGACCCCGGCTTCATCGCCGAGCGGCGGGACCAGTTGCTGGGCCTGGTCATCACCCACGCGCATGAGGACCACATCGGCGCCGTGGCGCACCTGTGGCGCCAGCTCCGCTGCCCGGTTTACGCGACGCCGTTCGCGACGGCCGTGCTGAAGCGCAAGCTGATCGAGGCCGGGCTGCTGGCTGAGGTCCGCATTCACACCATCCCGTCCGGCGGGCGGATCGAGTTGCCGCCGTTCTCGCTGGAGCTGATGCCGGTGGCCCACTCCCTGCCGGAAGCGCAGGCGCTGGCGATCCGCACCCCCTATGGCACGATCCTGCACACCGGCGACTGGAAGCTCGACCCCAATCCCCTGATCGGCCCGGCGACCGACGAGGCCGCGTTCCGCCGCCTGGGCGAGGAGGGCGTGCTCGCCATGGTATGCGACAGCACCAACGCCATGGTTGACGGCCATTCCGGCAGCGAGGCGGAGGTGCGGCGCAGCCTGGCCGAGCTGATCCGCCCGATGCGCGGCCGGGTGGCGGTGACGTGCTTCGCCAGCAACGTGGCCCGGGTCGAGAGTGTCGTCATGGCGGCGCGCGACGCCGGCCGGCACGTGGCACTTGTGGGCCGGTCGCTCCGCAACCTGGAAGCGGCGGCGCGGGAGTGCGGCTACCTCCGCGGCCTGCCGGAGTTCGTGCCGGAGGATGAAGCCGGGTCGGTTCCCGACGACAATTTGCTGATCCTCGTGACCGGCAGCCAGGGGGAGCCGCGCAGCGCCTTGTCGCGCATCGCTGCCGACACCCATCCCAACATCGCGTTGGGGGAGGGCGACACGGTGATCTTCAGCAGCCGCATGATCCCCGGCAACGAGCGGCCGATCACCTTGGTGCAGGACAGCCTGGTGCGCCGCGGCGTGCGGGTCATCACCGATGACGACGAGGTGACCCATGTCTCCGGCCACCCGGCGCGCGACGAGTTGAAGCAGCTTTATGCCTTGGTGAAGCCGAAGTACTCGGTTCCCGTGCATGGCGAATGGCGGCATTTGTCGGCCCACGCCGCCTTGGCGCAGGAAGCCGGCGCCACACCGATTTTGTTGGAGGACGGCGACATGCTGAGCCTGTCGCCAGGCCGGCCGGAGGTCGTGGACAGCGCGCCGGTCGGGCGGCTGGCGCTCGATGGCAATCGGGTGGTGCCGTTGAACGGCGGCGTGCTCGCGGCCCGGCGGCGGATGCTGTTCAACGGCGTCGTGCTGGGCAGCTTCGCCATGGACGGCGCCGGCAAGATGATCGGGCAGGCGCGGGTCAGCGCGCCCGGCCTGTTCGAGCCGGACGACCCAGAAACCGCGCGGGTCACGAGCGAGTTCACCCAGGCGGTCGCTGGGCTACCGGCCCTGCTGCGGCGGGATGACTCGGCGTTGGCCGACGCCGCCCGCGCCGCGCTGCGCCGCGCGCTCGGCAAGCGCTTGCAGAAGCGGCCGATGGTGGACGTGCACTTGCTGCGGGTTTGACGGGAGGCGAGCGTGAGCGGCTTCACGGCCTTCGTGCTTTACGTGCTGATCTGGTGGACCGTGCTGTTCGCCGTGCTGCCGTTCGGCACGCGCCCGGTGGCCGACGCCGACCCGGCAACCGGCTGGCGCGGCGCGCCGGAACGCCCGTTGATCGGGCGCAAGCTGCTGGCGACGACGATCATCTCGGCCGTGATCTGGAGCCTGGCGATGTGGGTCATCCTCAGCAACTGGTGGTCATTCCGCTCTTGACCAATTTGTGTGCGGTTATTCACCGTTTGCCTACTTGGGCATCAAACTCGGTGTAAAAGCGTAGAAAAATCTTGTCAAGGTTGTCGATTTACCTGGACGAGATGGGGGAGAACAAGCAATCTTCACGGCAGACCGGGACCTTGTCTCGGTCTGCCGTGTGATCGGCGTTTCCTCCCTAAACTCGGCCCGCTGCGCCGCCTGTGCGCGCGGGCCACTCCTTCTTTGATAGTTGCACTGCGGGACGCTGTCACGCGGAATCATGTATGTTCCGGCATAAACGAATAAAAAAAGGTTGTGCGTCGCACAAAAAAGTATCTGCCCGGACTTATTCTCAAGTTACAACAATCGGCGGCTGGCGGTCGCGCCGCCGGGCCTGTAGGGTCCGCCCGGCTCCACTGACACAGGTTCCCCATGCGTCTGACCCGCTCCTTGCTGCCCACCATCAAGCAAAACCCGGCGGAAGCGCAGATCGCCTCGCATCGGCTCATGCTGCGGGCCGGGTTGGTGCGGCAGGTGGCGGCAGGCATCTACGCCTGGCTCCCGGCAGGCTGGCGCGTGTTGCGCAACATCGCGCAGGTGGTGCGGGAGGAACAGGACCGCGTGGGCGCGCAGGAACTGCTGATGCCGACCCTGCAGTCCGCCGACCTGTGGCAGGCGACCGGACGCGACAACGCCTACGGCCCGGAGATGCTGCGCCTCAAGGACCGGCACGACCGCGACCTGATCTACAGCCCCACCAACGAACTGCTGATCGCCGACCTGCTGCGCCAATCGGTCCGCAGCTACCGCGAATTGCCGCAGATGCTGTACCACATCCAGTGGAAGTTCCGCGACGAGACCCGGCCCCGCTTCGGCGTGATGCGCGGGCGGGAGTTCCTGATGAAGGACGGCTACTCCTTCGACCTGGACCACGCCGCCGCGGTGCGCTCCTACCGGATCATGATGCTGGCCTATCTCCGCACCTTCCGGCGCCTGGGCGTGCAGGCGGTGCCGATGGCGGCCGACACCGGGCCGATCGGCGGCGACCTGAGCCACGAGTTCCACATCCTGGCGCCCACGGGGGAAAGCCAGGTGTTCTACGACGCCGAGGTGGAGACGATCCGCATCGGCGCGGACGACGTGGACCACGCCGACCCGGAGCAGCTCGACCGCTTCTTCGCCGCGGTCACGGCGCCCTACGCCGCGACCGACGAGAAGCACGACCTCGCCGCCTGGGAGCGGGTGCCCGCCGAACGGCGGCGCGAGGGGCGGGGCATCGAGGTCGGGCAGATCTTCAACTTCGGCACGCTCTACAGCGAGCTGGTGGGCTTGCAGGTGGCCGGCCCCGATGGTGCCCCGGTCGCGCCCAACATGGGCAGCTACGGCATCGGCGTGTCCCGCCTGGTCGGCGCGCTGATCGAGGCGCACCACGACGACGCCGGCATTATCTGGCCCGACAGCGTCGCCCCGTTCCGCGCCGCCATCCTCAACCTCAAGCAGGGCGACCCGGCCACCGGCGCGTTGTGCGAGCAGGCCTATGCCGCCATGCCCGGCCGCGCACTGTATGACGACCGGGAGGAGCGCGCCGGGGTGAAGTTCGCCGACGCCGACCTGATGGGACACCCGTGGCAGGTCATCGTCGGCCCGCGCGGCGCCGCCGCCGGCACGGTGGAACTGAAGCGCCGCGCGACCGGGGAGCGGCAGGAGCTTACGCTGGACGCGGCGCTCGCCCATATGGCGTAACATGTTCGGACCTTTTGAACGCGCGGTGGCTGGCCGCTACCTGCGCGCCCGCCGCGGCGAGCGTTTCGTGTCGGTGATCGCCGGGTTCAGCCTGGTGGGTATCGCGCTGGGCGTGGCGACGCTGATCATCGTGATGTCGGTGATGGGCGGGTTCCAGGTGGACCTGCTGAACCGCATCCTGGGCTTCAACGGCCATCTGGGGGTGTATCCCGCCGGCGGCGCGCTCACGGATTACCAGGGCGTTTCGGCGCGGGTCGCCGCCGTGCCCGGCGTCGTGTCCGCGGTGCCGGTCATTGATGGGCAGGTGCTGCTGACGGGTCCGCAGGGGCAATCGGCCGGCGGCCTGGTGCGCGGCATCCAGCCGGAGGACTTCCGCCGCATGCGCGCGGTCAGCGACAACATCCGGGCCGGCACGCTCGACGACTTCAAGGGAGAGGACGCGATTGCGGTCGGCGTGGGCCTGGCGCAGAAGTTCGGCCTGACGGTCGGCAGCGAGCTGACCCTGGTGTCGCCCCAAGGGGCGGCGACCGCCTTCGGCACCATCCCCCGGGTACGCGCCTACCGCGTCGTGGCGGTGTTCCAGGTCGGCATGAACGAGTACGACACGTCCTTCGTGTTCCTGCCGCTGGAAGCCGCGCAGATCTTCTTCCAGCAGCCCGGCAGCGCGTCCCACATCGAGGTCATGGTGTCCGACCCGGAGGAGGTGCGAGGGATCAGCCGGGCGATCACGGCCGCGCTGTCCGGCACGCCGGTGCGGGTGGTCGATTGGCAGCAAAGCAACAACAGCTTCTTCGCCGCCGTGCAGGTCGAGCGGAACGTGATGTTCCTGATCCTCACGCTGATCATCCTGGTGGCGGCGTTCAACGTCGTGTCCTCGCTCATCATGATGGTGAAGGACAAGACGCGGGATATCGCGGTGCTGCGCACCATCGGCGCCGGGCGGGGCGCGGTGATGCGTATCTTCCTGATGTGCGGGGCGAGCGTGGGCGTGACCGGCACCGTCGCCGGCGTCGTGCTGGGCGTGCTGTTCTGCCTCAACATCGAGACGCTGCAGCATTGGGTGGAGGCCGCGACCGGCGCCAGCGTGTTCAATCCGGAGGTGTACTACCTCACGCACCTGCCGGCCAAGCTGAACTGGCACGAGGTGACGCAGGTCATCGCCATGGCGCTCGGCCTGTCCCTGCTGGCGACGCTCTACCCGAGTTGGCGGGCCGCGCGGACCGACCCGGTGGAGGCGCTGCGGCATGAGTGAGCCGCTGGCGCTGCAAGGCGTGAGCCGCGCCTACCGCAGCGGGGACAGCGAGCTGCACGTCCTGCGTGGCGCCGACCTCACGCTGCACGCCGGGGAGATCGTGGCGCTGGTGGCGCCCTCCGGCACCGGCAAAAGCACCCTGCTGCATTTGGCCGGCCTGCTGGAGCGTCCGGATGCCGGCATCGTGCTGGTGGATGGACGGGACGCCGGGCAATTGCCGGACGCCGACCGCACGGCGATCCGCCGCGACCGCATCGGCTTCGTGTATCAGGCGCACCACTTGCTCGCCGAGTTCACCGCGGCCGAGAACATCGTGCTGCCGCAGATGGTGGCCGGGCGGCCACGTCGGGCGGCGCGGGAGCGGGCGATGGCGCTGCTGGCCGCGTTCGGTTTGCCGGCGCGCGCCGGGCACCTGCCGGGCAAGCTGTCGGGCGGCGAGAAGCAGCGGGTCGCCATTGCTCGCGCCTTGGCCAACGCGCCCGGGGTGCTGCTGGCGGACGAGCCGACCGGCAACCTCGACGTGGGCACCAGCAACGTGGTGTTTGAGGAGCTGCTGCGCATGGTGCGGTCGGAGGGGGTGGCCGCGCTGATCGCCACGCACAACCCGGATCTCGCCAGCCGCATGGACCGCCGGGTAACGTTGCGGGATGGGCGAATCGAGGAGCTTTGATGCCGCACGCTGATTTCGTGCACCTGCGGGTCCACTCCGCCTACTCACTGAGCGAGGGGGCGATCAAGGCCGACAAGATCGCCGTCGCGGCGCAGGACGCCAAGATGCCGGCGGTGGCGATCACCGACACCGGCAACCTGTTCGGCGCGCTGGAGTTCAGCCAGGCCGCCGTGAAGGCGGGCGTGCAGCCCATCATC
>CAXTUQ010000075.1:0-14746 GCA_964247405.1 uncultured Acetobacteraceae bacterium | reverse complement strand
GATGTTCGAGGACATCGAGTTCAGCATCTCGCCCGTGATCGCCGCGGCCTCGACACTGTTCGTGGTGGCTTCGGTCGGCCTGATGTGCCTGGCCGTCGCCGCGCGGAGTGCCGCACGCAGGCGCAGCCTTGCCTGAATTCGCCAAGTCTGATGCTTGTGGATGAAGGGACAATCCGAATGCAGAACCGACGCGAGATCCTGCAAGCTGCCGCCGGGCTGGGGCTGCTGGCTGCGGCTCCGACCGTGGCACGAGCGCAGCAGAGGCTTGAACCCGTCGTGTCGATCCGGACCAGTGGCGGGGCGTTCGGGGATGCGCTGAAGCGCAACTTCTTCGATCCGTTCACGAAGGCGACGGGCGTGCGCGTGGTGCCGATCTCCACGTCCTACGGCGAGATGATGGCCAAGACGGCAGCGATGGAGGCCGCGGACACGGTGGAGTGGGACATCATCGCCCCGCAATTCACCGAGTTGGCGCAGATCTCCGGTTACCTCACCGACCTCGGCGATTGCAGCGCCATGCCGAACATCGCGCAGGACGCCATCTCCGGCTCCTGCGGTCGCTGGGGGGCGCTGTACGTGATCGGCGGGCAGATGCTGTGCTGGAACCCCGAGCTGTACAAGGACAAGCGACCGCAGCGCTGGGCCGATTTCTGGGACGTGGAGCGGTTTCCCGGCCGTAGGGGGGTGGCCAATACCGGCAGCCCCTGGGCCACCCTCATGCTGAGCCTGCTGGCCGACGGGGTGGAGCCGGCGACGCTCTTCCCACTCGACCTGGACCGCGCCTTTCGCAAGCTGGACCAGATCAAGCCGCATGTCGCCGTCTGGTGGCGCACGGGCGACCAAAGCAAGACGATGTGGCGCAACAGCGACATTGCGATGTCCATGATGTGGAGCGGCACGGCGTACGAGGCAAAGCACGCCGGCATCCCGCTCGACTGGACGTTCAACCAGGCGATCGCCGACTTCGGAGCCTGGTGCATTCTCAAGGGAGCGCCGCACCCGAACGCGGCCCGCGCCTTCATCGACTTCTACATGGCCAACCCCGAGAGCCACGCCCGCTTCGCGCGCGAGATTGGCTACGCGACCCCGAACAAGGCCGGGATGGCGCTTCTGTCGCCCGAGGAGAAGAAGGAGCTGGTAGCGACGCCAGAGGACATGGTGAGCATCATCACCGTGAACGCGGACTGGCTCGCAGCCAACCGCGCGGCGGCGCTGGACCGCTGGACCGCCTGGGTGTCCAGCTGATGGCCGGCGAGCCGCGCTCACCCTGGCCGCCGCCTGGATGGTGGCTGGCCTGCAAGCCCGTCCGGCCCAGGCCCAAGGGCATGAGTCGGTCCGGATCGGCTGGTTCGTCCCGTTAACCGGCCCGAACGCGACGTCCGGCATCGGCACGACAGGCCGCGCATCTGAACACGCACAGGTACCGGCCAGCCTTTTGCGTGGGCAGGCTGTTGCGCGAGGAGGGGAAGGCATCACCAGCACGGAGTGCGTGAACCCAACCAGCATCGGCGCGAGTTCTAGGCCTCCGCCCTGATGCTGGACGCGCTGGGCGTAGGCGGACGTGCGCCGGCTCAGATCGCGCATTACGCGCTCGAATGACGATGATGCCCGGACCTGGCAAAGCGCGCCGGCAGGACGGCAAGTCAGCGGTAAAGGCGACAGTCTGCAGCCCAGCGAAGCTTTACATTTGTCTGGCAACTAGTCCAATGTGGACGCGATAGTTGCTGGGGGATCGAACGATGCTGAGCCGACGGACCCTGTTGTCGAGCGCCATCGCCACTGCCGGCTTGACCGGGCAGGCCCGGGCCGCAACGCCCGCGCTCGAAGAAGCAGTGGTCGTCCGGGACACCGGCGGGGTGTTCGGGGAAGCACTCAGAGCCTCTTTCTATGAGCCTTTCTCGAAGGCGACCGGCGTGAAGGTCGTCTCCGTTGCCACCTCTTACGGCGAGATGATCGCCAAGACCGTTGCCATGTCGCGGGCCGGCAACGTGCAATGGGATGTGATCTCGCCGCAATACTACGAGCTCAAGCGGCTTTCCGAGTACCTCGTCGATCTCGGCGACTGCTCGACGATACCCAACATCGCGAGACTGGGGGTGCCCGGGACTTGCGGGCGTTGGGGCGCGCAATACCTGCTGGGCGGCGTCCTGCTCGCGTTCGATCCCACCGCGTATCCAGGCGCGAAACCCTCATCCTGGGCTGACTTCTGGGACCTCGCGCGCTTTCCCGGGCGGCGGTCGCTCCCGAATTACGGCAATCCCTGGAACAACGTGCTCCCGTTCGCATTGCTGGCCGATGGCGTCGCGCCGGACAAGCTGTTCCCGCTCGACCTCGACCGGGCCTTCCGCAGGCTCGACGAGATCAAGCCGCACATCTCGGTCTGGTGGAAGACCGGCACCCAGAGTCAAAACCTGATCAAGTCCAAAGACGTGGCCATGCTGCCCATGTGGAGCGGCACCGCGTTTGCAACCAAGCGGGCGGGCGTCGCGGTCGATTGGACGTTGAACCAGATGATTGCCGATCGGGGCTCCTGGGCCGTCCTGAAGAATTGCCCGCATCCCAATGCCGCTTCCGCCTTTCTCGACTTCTACATGACGCGGCCCGAGAACCACGTGAAGTTCGCGCGCGAGATCGGATATCTCACCACCAATGCGGAGTCCCGGACCATGCTTCCGGCGCAGGAGAGGGCCGAGCTTGTGCCGGATAGCCCGCTCGTCGAGATCGACGGCGATTGGGTGGAGGCGAACCGGGACCAAGCCCTGGATCGCTGGAACAGCTGGATTGCATCTTGATGCGCCGGGTCGGACCTTCGTCGGTCCTCGCCGGCGTTGAGGCATGATGACCGGATCGTCGGTGCTCGCGGAGGGGTTCAAGCCCACCCCGTTCTGGTGGGACGAGGCCCCGCCACGCCCCGCGGACGGCCCGGTCCCGCCTACCGCGGACGTGGCCGTCGTGGGCAGCGGCTACAGCGGCATGATGGCCGCGCTCACCCTGGCGCGCGGCGGCCTGCGCGTCGTCGTGCTCGACGCGCAGAACCCTGGATTCGGCGCCGCGACCCGCAACCACGGCCATGCCGGCGGGATCGGCAAGCTGCCGCCGAAGCTCGACGAGACGTTCGGGTCTGAGATCGCCGGATTCATCCGCGAAGACGCGATGCAGGCGCGCGAGTACATGCTCGGCTTCATCCGCAACGAGGCGCTCGACATCGACTACGTCGAGAAGGGCCGCTTCCTGGGCGCGCACAGCCCGGCCGCGTTCGAGGCGTTCAAGCGCAACCTGGAGCACTACCGCAGCGACCTCAAGCTCGACGTCGCCCTCGTGCCGCGGAGCGAGCAGCATCGGGAGATCGGCAGCGACTATTACTTCGGAGGCATGACGACACGCGAGGCAGCCTCGCTGCAGCCGGCCAAGCTGCACCGCGAGATGCGGCGTCTGGCGGAGCAGGCGGGCGTCCAGCTCTGCGGCCGGGCCGGGGTCACGGCCCTTGAGAAGGCGGGGCGGCGTCACCTCGTGCGGAGCGTACGCGGCGACGTGACCTGCGATCAGGTCGTGATCGCCACGAACGGCTACTCCGGCAAGCTGACGCCCGACATACAGCGCCGCATCGTGCCTGTTCCCGCCTACATGATCGCGACGGAGAGGCTTCCCGAGGAGGTGGTGCGGGAGGCGCTGCCGACGCAGCGCACCGGGGGCGACACCAAGCGCGCCATCTACGCCTTCCGCAAGTCTCCGGACGGAACGCGGATCATCTTCGCCGGGCGTGCCAGCTTCCGTGTGGTGGACGAGCGCTGGGCGGCGATCAAGCTGCACCGGCTGCTCTGCCGGGTCTGGCCCAAGTTCCGGACCGCGCAGATCAGCCATTGCTGGAGCGGCATGTTGGCGTTCACGCCGGACTGGCTGCCGCATGTCGGCGAGCGGGACGGGGTCCATGTCGTCGCCGGCTGCAACAGCAGCGGCATCGTGATGATGTCCTATCTGGGCCGCCAGGTCGGGCTGAAGATTCTTGGCCAGCGCAACCGGCCCTTGGGGGTCGAGATGATCCCGTTCCGGGCGATCCCGGCCTATGACGGCCGCCCCTGGTTCCTGCCGCTCGTCGGGCGTTCCTACGTCGCCCGCGACTACCTGGACCGGGCGCTGGCCGGGCGCTTGCGGCCGGCGTGAGCATGCGTTCTGCCGGACCGTGGTGACGCGGCCGGATCGACAAAAGAGGATATGATGGCAGATCGGCGGCGAATCGAAGGCTTGTTTTCTGTGACGGTAACGCCGTTCGGCCCGGACGGCGCATTGGACCTTGCGGCGTTTGCCACCATCCTGCGCTGGCACATCGCCCAGGGTGCGGCGGGCCTGGCCATCGCGGCCGACAACGGCGAGGCGTCCCTGCTGACCGTGACCGAGCGCCAGGCGATGGCGGAAACCGCGGTACGCGTGGCGGACGGCCGGGTTCCGGTGCTGATGGGGGCGATGGGCACGCACGCCTTCACCGCCGGCGACACGATCAAGATGGTGGAGGTTGCGGCGGCGGCCGGGGTCGATGCGGTGCTGGTCAGCCCCACTCCCTACAACGGCGCTGCGACGCGGTCCGAGCTGGTCGGCAGGTACCGGGAGATCCACCGCGCCGTGCCCCTGCCGATCGTCGCGTACAACAACCCGCGCCATTTCGGCATCGCGGTCGAGGGCGACACGCTGCAGCACCTGATGGACGAGGTGGACCTGGTCGGGATCAAGGAGTCCTCGCGCAACTTCCTCGACATCTCGCACGGCATCGCCCGGTTCGGCGGGCGGATCAGCATTATGATGGGCTGCGGCTACCTGCTGATGCCCGGCATCGCGCTCGGCGCCGGGGGCGTGCTGTCCACCGGCGCGGACCTGTTCGGGACCGGGTCCGCCCGCTTCATGGAACTGGCGCGCGGCCCGGTCTTGCCGGAGCGCAGCCGCCTGCATCTCGCGGTGTCCCGGGCCTATACCTCGCTGCTGGAGACGGGCACACCGCCGGCCGCGTTGAAGGCGTTGCTGAACTTGATGGGCCTGCCTGCCGGAATCCCGCGCTTGCCGGTGCTGCCGCTTGACGGCGCCGACCTCGACCGGCTGCGGGCGCTGTTCGCTGAGCTGGCCGTGCTGTCGCGGGAGAACGAGGCCCGGCTTGGTGCCTAGCGCGCCGGGCGCTCCTGTCGCGATCCTGACCGGCGCCGGGACGACGCGCTTCATTCCGCACGCGGTAGCCTGGCTGATCGAGGGCGGCCGGATGGTCACGGGAACGCGGCTGGTGATCGACGGCGGCATCGCGCTCGGCCGATGAGCCGGGCCTATAGAGCCTGACACAGCCGCCGCGCATCGAGCATCGCCGCGTGGATGCCGCGATGCGCGACGGCGTCGCCGATGCGCCACAGCGTGAACCCCTCCCCGCCCAGTTCCTGCGGCTCGCCCGCGGCCCATCGCTCCAAGTCGATCGCGCCCTTGTTGGCCGAAAGCGGCGCAAGCCCGTCATAGAGCAGCGTGTTCGGCGCGGACCCGGCCTCGACGACCACATGATCCACCACCAGGCTTTCCCTCTGGCCGGTATAAGCGTTCCGCAACTCCGCGCGGACCCGGTTGCCGTCACGGGCGACGGCGGTCAGCCGCCGGTCCGGAAGCAGCGCCGCACCCGCGCCATACAGCGCCTCGATGTATCGCGGACGGTTGGCGTCGCCCAGGCCGACGCCGAAGAAGCGCTCCGGCGGGCGCAGAGGCTCGCCGCGCACGACAGGCCATGTTGGCCGCCATGATCGTCGAAGAACAGCACCTCGCCCTGCACGGTACGCCCGCCCTCGAGCACCTCCCAGGACGAAACGAGCAGCCCGTCCGGGTCGGCCACGTCCCCGAAGGTCGGCAGCCCGCCCGTCGCGTCGATCACCACCTCTGCGCAGAGGCCGGCAACGTCGGCCGGGTCGAGGTAGGCGCCCAGTTGGACGGCAACGCCGGCATGGCCCACCTCGCGCTCGAGCCAGCCGGCGATCTCGCGGATCTCGGCCCGGCCGCGCGCCCGCGCCGCGACCAGCACCTGGCCGCCCAGCCGCTCCGCCGCTTCGAACAACCGCACCGTGTGCCCGCGCAGGGCGCAGACGCGCGCGGCTTCGAGTCCGGCCGGGCCGCCGCCCACAACCGCCACGTCCAGCCTGCGCCCCTCGGTGCGCCGGACCAGCTGCGGCACGAGACGCTCGCGGCCGGTCGCGGGGTTGTGGATGCAGGCGCTGGCGCCCCCGCCGTGCACGCTACCCTCCAGGCAGAACCGGGCGCCCACGCAGGGCCGGATACGGTCGGTCTCCTGCCGCTCAAGCTGCGCGACGATCCCGGGGTCCGCGATGTGGGCGCGGGTCAACCCTACCATGTCGAGCATCCCGTTCGCGATCGCGTAGCGGGCGGTCTCGAGGTCGGTGATGCGGGTGGCGTGGATCAGGGGCAGGCCCGTCTGCGCGCGCATCGCCGCCGCGAGCGTCAGGTAGGGCGCCGTGGGCGTGCCCATCCCCGGGATGTTGCGGGCGATGCCCGGTTCGCTGAAGGCGTTGCCGCCCAGCATGTTCAGCAGGTCGATGCGGCCGGAACGCCCGAGAAGGCAAGCGGCCTCCAAGCAGTCCTGCGCCGACATGCCGCCCTGCAGCATCTCGTCGCCAGTCAGGCGGAAGGAGACGATCATGGCCTCGCCCACCGCCTCGCGCACCGCCTCCAGCACCTCAAGGGCGAAGCGGGCGCGGTTCTCCAGGCTGCCGCCATAGCTGTCATGCCGCCGGTTCGCGGCCGGGGACAGGAACTGGCCGATCAGGTGGCTGGTGGCGAGCAGTTCCACCCCGTCCAGCCCGGCCCTTCGGCACCGCCGCGCCGCACTCGCGTAGTCATTCACGATCCGCGTGATGTCGTGCGGCTCCATCTCCTTCGCGAAGCCGCGCGTCATCGGCTCGCGCACAGTGCTGGGGGCCACCAACGGCAGCCCGGTGCCGCCGTTGCGGGCGCGGCGGCCAAGATGCGAGATTTGGCAGATCAGCGCACAACCGTGCGCGTGAATCCGCTGTGCGAAGGTTGCGAACGGCGCGATGCAGCGGTCGTGGGAAACGTCGATATGGCCCAGGGACCCGTCTGTGGACACGCCCGAACTGCCTCCGAAGATGGTCAGCGCAAGACCGCCCTTGGCCTTGGCCTCGTGGTAGAGCTGGTAACGCTCGCCCGGCAGCCCGCCCTCGGCATAGCCCGGCGCGTGCGCGGTGGACGCCACCCGGTTCTTGAAGGTGACGCCCCGGATCGTGAGGGGCTGCAAGAGCGGGTCGGCGGCGATGCGCCGCGCATGGGTCTCACCTGGCAAGCGCGGCCTCCTGCAAGGGTCCGGCGAGCCGCGCAGGATCGAACATCGGCACGGGGTCGGCCCGGCCCAGAATCATCGAGGCCATGAGTTCCGTCATCGCCGGGCTGAGCGCGAAGCCGGTGTGGACGGCGCCGAGCACCCATGCCTCGGCGATCCCCGGCAAGGCCCCGTTCAGGGGCAGGTTGTCGGGCACGCGCGCTTCCAGCCCGAGCCAGGTGCGGACCACCCGCGCGTGGGCGAGCCCGGGAACCGCGGCGCACGCCAGACGCAGGTTGCCGATCAGGTGCTCGGGCACCACCTCGCGTGGGCCGTCCGCCGGGTTGCCCAGCCCCTGCCAGCCGCCGCCGATCAGCACGGTCCCGTTGTCCACCTGCTTGAGCGAGAGCGTGTCCGAAGCGCTGCCGAGCGCGGTGCGGATGAGGGGAGCCTGCCGTTCCGTCACCGTCACCTGGCTGACCCGGCAGCGCATGGGCAACTCGACGCCCGCCATGCGTCCCAGCTCCCCGATCCAGGCGCCGGCCGCAATCAGCAAGCGCCGGGCGCGCACGGGCGCGCCGCTGCTTTCGATACGGAACGGCGGCCCGGCCTCGATGCGCCGCACCGGCGCATCAAGCCGTACCTCAACCCGCTCGCGCCGCAGCGCCGCCTTGAAGCCATCGGCGATGCGCAGCGGGTTCGCGTAGCCGTCGCACGGCGACCAAGCCGCCGCCCGGACCTCGCCGGAGAGGGCAGGCTCCAACTCGCGCGCCCGGTTGGCACCGACGAACTCCAGCGTGGCGCCCTCGGCACGCATCTCCGCCACCGAAGCGGCCAGCGCATCCGCCTCGGCTTCGGTGAAGGCGAGCTTCAGCCCGCCACGAGTGCGGAAGCCGACATCAGCGCCGAGCCACTCGCCGGCGCGCCGCCACAGCTCGAGGCTCCGGAGCGCATACGGAACGCGATAGGTGCGCCCGTCCATGACGGCCACGTGGCCGGTGTTGACGCCGCTTGCCTGCGTGCACAGCCCGCCGCACCCCTCGATCACGATCGTCCGCAAGCCGGCGCGGGCGAGGTGAAGCGCCACGGAGCACCCCATCACACCGCCGCCCAGCACGGCAAGGTCGTACTCGGCCGCCATCAGATCGCCGGGGTTACGCTGGGAACCTCGTCGTAGCCGAACGCGCCGACGAGGTCCGCAATCGGCACGGCACGGAGCGGCGGCCGCACCGTCCAGGGACGCGGCGGCGCGGCGACATGGGGGTGCAACGCGGCCAATGCTGCCGCCATCGGCGCGCACACGCGGCCCTGGCACGGACCCATGCCGCAGCGCGTGCGCGCCTTGAGCTGGTTGAGGTCGGACGCGCCGGCAACGAGGACGGCGTCGATTTCGGCGCGGGTGACATCCTCGCAGCGGCACACGACCGTGCCGGGCGGCATGCGCGCGAACAGTCCGGCGGGGGGCGTCATCAACCGGGCCATGGCGCCACCGGCCCGCGCCGCGCGCAGCAGGCGGTGGCGCGACCTCATCGCGCGCTCGGCATGCTGCTGGGCGGAGAGGGCGCCCAAGTCCCGCGCCACAGCCAGTCCGGCGAGGCGCCCGCCCAGCTCCGCCGCCGCCACGCCGCGGACGCCGGTTCCATCGCCGGCCGCGTACAGGCCGGGCACGCTCGTCCTGCCGTCCCGGTCCAGCACGGGCACCCAAGCCGCCTCGTCAGCGCAATGGCGCAGGGCGGCGCCGAACAATCCCAGCACGTCCGTCGCGGGCGCCAGGCCGTGGCCAACGGCCAGCAGCCGCGCGGGCACGCTGCGGACGCGCCCCGCGCTGGGCAATCCGTCGCGGCCGACCGGGCGGATGCGCACCGCCTCCAACGCAACGGCGCCGAATGCCGCGTCCACCGTGTGCCCGTACAGCATCGGCACGCCTGCCTGCTTGATGCGGCGCAGCCAAAGCGCGCCCCGGGCGGCCAGGTCGGGCCGGGACAGCAGCGCGGGCAGGGCCTGGACCCACTCCGCCCGCGTGGCGCCATCGACCACGCAGGAAACCTGCACGCCGCGAGCGAGCAGGCCGGCGGCGGTGGCAGCGAGCAAAGGTCCCCGCCCCGCGACCACGACCGGCCCTGCGGGCAGCGCACCCGGCGATTTCAGCAGCACCGTGGCCGCGGCGAGCCCGATCACGCCGGGCAGCGTCCAGCCGGGGAACGGGACCACGCGCTCGGTCGCGCCGGCGGCGACCAGCAAGGCGCGGGGCCGCACCGACTTCACCGGGCCGGGACCGGCAAGGGAAAGGCGGATGGGCGCCGTGGACACGGTCCAGACCTGATGGAACGCCAGGCTCCCGACCCCGCTGCCGGCGAGGCTTCGGCGCAGCGCGTCGGCCGCCTTCCTCTCCGCGCCATGACCGGGCGAGCCGTCGAGCGGCGCACGGTACACCTGCCCGCCGGCGAAAGGCGCCTCGTCGATCAGGCAAACCTCAAGTCCTGCCTCGCGCGCCGCCATTGCCGCATGGGCGCCGGCCGGCCCGGCGCCGATCACCGCCAGGTCTGGCGTTTCAAGCACGTTGGCCACCCAGCCGAACGGAAAGCGCAGGGCGTACCGGCACTAGGCACGCCTGGGTCCGCGCGCCGTCGATTTCCAGCACGCATTCCTGGCAGATGCCCGTCAAGCAGAACGCGCCGCGCGGCGCGCCGGCACGCGGACTGTCGCGGAGATGCAGGATGCCCGCGGCCAGCAGCGCCGCCGCCACGCTTTGGCCCGACGCCCCCGCGACCGGGGTGCCGTCAACCAGGATGTGCATGCCCGTCAGTAGCCGGCCTTGCGCATCAGCTCGGGCAAGGTGTCGGCCGGGACGCCGGAGTCGATCAGGCCCTGCTTGACCCACTCCGCCACCGAACCGATTTTGGCATTGTAGGTCACCCACTGGGTCAGGAAGCCCTTCCAGCGCGGGTCCGTCTCATACTGCAGCGCGAGATAGCTGTCCGCGGAGACGATCGGCGTCGGCAGGACCAGCTCACCCACGCCGGGGTTCTTGGCGTGGGCGATGGTGCCGCTCAGGAACGTGGACAGGAACGCATCCGCGCGGCCTGCGGAAACGGCGAGCGACGGATCGGTCCCAGGCGGCAGGCCCACCTTGGTCGCATTGGGGGCGAAGCGGCGGAGAATGAGATCGTTCGTCGTGCCGATCTGCACGGCTATCCGGACCTCGGGCTTGTTGAAGTCGTCCCAGGTCTGCCCGGTCAGGCCCTTGCGCGTGATCATCATGAACGACTGCCGGTTCGACGGTCCGACGAAATCCGCAACCAGCGCGCGTTCCGGCGTCGGACCCAGATCCATGATGAGATCGACCTTGCCGGCCTGGAGCGCCAGGACCGCATTGGCCCACGTCACGGGTACGCACTCCCACTCCACCTTGAGCACATGCGCCATGTCGGCTGCCATCAACGGCACGTAGCCGCGCCATTTGCCGGTGCGCGGGTCCTCTCCGGCATAGGGCAGGTCCGGCACGCAGCCGACCAGCAGCTTGCCGCGGGATTTGACCTTGTCGAGCGTCGATTGCCCCACCACGGGCGCCTCCGCCGCGGCAGGAGCGGCATGCAGGAGGAGGCAGGCCACGCAAGCGGCGACGGCGAGCCGGGCCAGTCGTGTCCACAAGCGCATGGCAGGATCCTCCGTGGGAGCCGGCAAATAGTTGCCGGGGCATCCGGTTCGTGTCAACAGTCACCAGGTTACCAGGCAAGTTGCTGGACAGGCCGGCCCAGGTCGGCCAGCCTGGCTCGCATTGCGCATGATCATGGTTGCGCGTGGTCATGCAGGTTCGAAACCGGCGCTCGGCGCCGCGGGCGAGGTTTGCCGATGGGCTACCAATGGGACTTCTCGACGGTCTTCACGCCGCCCGGGTTCTGGATCAAGGGGGCGCTTGTCACTCTTGGCTACGCGATAGGAACCACGCTCGCCGGCTGCCTGATTGGCCTCGTGCTCGGACCCGCGCTCCTTTCGCGCCGCCGCTGGATGCGGCTGCCGGTACACGCCTACGTGCAGGTGTTCCGCTGCACCCCGCTGCTGGTGCAAGTGGTTTGGTTCTACTACGCGCTCCCGGTGGTGCTGGGGGTGGACCTGCCCTCCTGGTTCGCTGCGGGCATCGGGCTGTCGCTCTACATGGGCGCGTTTACGACGGAGATTTTCCGCGCGGGCGTGCTGTCGATTGAGAGCGGACAATGGCAGGGGGCGCTGGCGATCGGCCTTTCCCGGATCCAGGCGCTGCGGCTGGTGATCCTGCCGCAGGCTGCCCGGCGCATGGTGCCGCCCCTGGTCAGCCAATCCGTGTTGCAGATGAAGAACACGGCGCTGCTCTCCGTCGTGGCGATCCCCGAGCTGATGTATCGCAGCTCGGTTGCCGTGTCGGAGACCTTCCGTCCGCTTGAGGTCTATACTGGGGTGGCAGCAATCTACTTCGTTCTGCTGTTCCCCTTGGTGATGTTCAGCAAACGGCTGGAGCTGCGGTCCGAGTTGTAGGCGCGCTATGGGCGCCTATGCCGCGCAGGACTATTCTCACGTTGCTTAGTCGAACCACAGGAGCCACGATCATGCCGAAACACCTTCCTTGGATAGTGTGCCGCTCATTTCCGGCCGGGCGCTGACCCGCGTGTCGGAGCGGAGCTCGACGCTGATGCAGCGCCCGCCGCTGCTGGCAGAGAAGCTCGCGCACGAGGTCCGCCAGGAGATCGCCGACGGCGCGTTCAAGGCCGGCGACCGGCTGCCGACCGAGCGCGAGATGTCGGAAACCTATGGTGTCAGCCGTGCTATCGTGCGCGAGGCCATGGGGCGGCTGAAGCACGACGGGATCGTCGTTTCCCGGCAGGGCTCCGGTGCGTTCGTCGCGGACGGCATGGCCCCGACGTTGCGCCTGCACATAGCACCGTCGGACGCGGAGGACCTGCGCGCTGTCGTGGAGTTGCTGAACACCGTGCGCGCCTCTGCCTCAGCCTATGCCGCAGTGCGGCGCACCCCGGCGCAGCTCGCGGTGATTGCAGGTTGGTACGAGGCGATTGGGCGGGCGATCCAGAACCAAGAGCCCGGCGAGGAGGAAGACATCGCCTTTCACCGCGCGATCATCGACGCCGCCGGCAACAAGTTGTTCAACCAGATCCTGGATTTCCTGGACGCGCGGGTGCGCCAGTTCGTCCGCACGGCCCGCACCAACTCGCGCCATCGCGGCTTTGCCGAGCAGGTGCAGGAGGAGCACCGCGTCATGTTGGAGGCGATCCGCGCTGGCGACCCCGACGCCGCCCGGCTCGCCGCCGAGCAGCATCTGGCAAACGCGCTGAAGCGGCTCGGCCTTGCAGACGAGCGCCGACCCGCTCGTGCGTCGAAGAAAGCGCGGGCGGGGTAGTGGTGGTCCGGAGCAGCTTCACTTGACCACATGCCGGGATGTCGCCGTGATCGGCGCAGGGATCGTGGGCGTCGCCACGGCGAGTTGGCTGCAGCGGGACGGGCACCGCGTCGTCCTGATCGATCCCGCGCCGCCGGGACAAGGCGCGTCGTTTGGCAATGCGGGGTGCTTCAGCCCCGGCTCCATCGTGCCCTTGTCAGGCCCCGGCGTGTTGCGGCAGGTGCCCGGCTGGCTGCTGGACCCCATGGGACCCCTCGCGTTGCGTTGGCGGCACCTCCCGTTCGCGGTGCCATGGCTCCTGCGCTTCTTGCGTGCGGGCAAGGCACCGGCGGTGGAACGACAAGCGGCGGCGCTCGCCCGGCTGCTGAGCCCGGTATACGAATGCCTGGCCCCTTTGCTGCAGGATGCCGACGCCGAGGACCTGGTGCGCCGTGATGGCTCGCTGATCGTGTATCGTACGCAAGCGGGCTGGGACGCAGGGCAGCGTGGCTGGGCGCTCCGGCGCAGGAACGGCATCGAATGGGAAGAACTGGATTCCAAGGCACTGCGCAAGCTTGACCCGGCGCTTGCGCCTGGACTCTGTCGAGGGGTGCTGCTTCCTGGCAACTTCCACACCACCGACCCGCATGCACTGTTGTCGCGACTGTTGGCTACGTTCCTGCGCCGGGGCGGCCGGGTCGTGGCGGCAGCGGCGAAGGGCTTCGCCTTGGACGACGGCCACCTGCGTGCGGTGCAGACAGACGCGGGTCCGATTGCGGCCAACGCCGCGGTCGTGGCCGCGGGAGTCCACTCGCGCGGGCTCGCCCGAGGACTTGGCGATCGCCTGCCGCTGGAAAGCGAGCGCGGCTACCATCTCATGCTTCGCGCGCCGGCGGTCATGCCGCGCTATCCAACCCTTTCCGCGGAAGGGCGGTTCGTCGTCACCCCGATGGCGGCGGGCCTGCGGCTGACAGGCACCGTGGAATTGGCCGGGTTACAGGCCCGGCCCGATTGGCGCCGGGCGCATGGGTTGCTGCCCCTGGCCAGGGCGCTCTACCCTGGCTTGCCCGAGGATGGCGGCACACCGTGGATGGGGCATCGGCCCAGCATGCCGGACTCCTTGCCTGTGATCGGCCGTTCGCGCGCTTCCCCAGATGTGGTGTATGCATTCGGCCATGGGCACCTGGGGCTTACCGGAGCTCCGAGCACGGGGCGGCTCGTGGCCGAGCTGCTCGCCGGACGGCCCCCATTCATCGATCCGGCCCCGTTCGCCCCGACGCGGTTCCGAGGCCGCAGCGCATTCCCATAAGATGCGGTATCGGCAGGAGGTCACGACCTGGTCTTGCATGGCACCGTCAATTTGGCTATCGGCCAGCTTGCGAGATGCGGCTAGAGCAGGTTCCGTTCATTCTGGTTCATATCCGCATGCGGTGAAGTAGTTGGCGCACTCGCTTGGGCTGAACTGCGGCAAGGCGTCGCGGATTGCGTTCCAGAGGTCTGGGATAGTGCGGGCTGCCGTGCGGCGGAGCAACACCTTGAGCTTGGAAAATGCATTCTCGATGGGGTTGAAGTCCGGGCTGTAGGGCGGCAGCAGCCGCAAGCGGGCGCCGGCCGCTTCGATGGCGGCCCGCACGCCTGCGGCCTTGTGGGCGGGCAGGTTGTCCATGACCATCACCTCACCCGCGTTCAGGGTGGGAGCCAGCACCTGCTGGACGTAGGCCAGGAACGACGCGCCGTTCATCGGGCCGTCCAGCACCATGGGTGCTGTCATGGGGGCTGTCTTAAGATTGGGGGTGCGAGACCGGAGGGCGGTATCTTCGGGCCCGTTTTCCCGTTGAGGTAGAGCCGACGTGGCCTGGATCGTGAGACTGGTGAGTACTGGGGCTGAGGGGGAGGAGCACAGCACCGATGTCCTGCGGATCACCAGGCCCGGCGATCTCACCGTGAACCGCGCCGGGTTTGCCGGAGGCGTGTTGGCTTGAGTGCTACGCGGCTGCGGGCATGTCGTCCAGCATGACGTGGTGGTTGGCTTCGGCTTCAGCCGGCGGAATGTTGCCAATGGGTTCGAGCAG
>CAXTUQ010000074.1:5069-14797 GCA_964247405.1 uncultured Acetobacteraceae bacterium | reverse complement strand
CTGCAAGACCCCGCCCCAATCTCAATCCGCTGCATCAAATCAAGCGGCGCCCCCAAGCTATGCGCCAGCACCGCCCTCAGCACGTCCCCATGGCTGACCACCACCACCTCGCCATCCGGAACCGCCCCTCGCCACCGCGCAAGGCAACGCAGCGCCCGGACCAGCGCCTCCAGCATCGTCTCCCCGCCCGGCGTCGGCGCCGTGCCACGAAACTGGTTCCAGGCCTGCCACCCCGGCGCCCCCTGTAGCGCCTCGAACGCCATCCCGGTCCAATCGCCGAAATCGATCTCGTCCAGCCCGGCATCCGTCGCCACCTCAAGCCCGAGCGCCGCAGCAATCGGCGCCGCGGTCTCCTGCGCGCGCTGCAACGGGCTGGACACCACCGCCGCAACCGCCCGGCCCGAGAAATATTGCGCCAGCCGAAGCGCCTGCGCCCGCCCGCGCTCGTTCAGCGGCACGCCGGGCATCCGCCCCGTCAGCAAGCGGCCCAGCAGCCCGTGCTCCGCGTGGCGGACCAGGTGGAAGACGGTCATTCGGCCTTGGGCTTGCCCCGCTTCACGAACGAGTCATCCAGCTTGCTGTCCCACAGCCGCACGCCGCCGGTGATCCCGGCGCTGTTCGACACGACCTTCACATCCTTGGGCAGCTTCAGCTCCAGCTTCTGCGCGTCGCCCCCGCCGATATACAGCATGTCGAAGTTCACCACCGCCCGGAGCTGCGCCAGCGCCCGCTCCACCCGGCGCTCCCACTGCTTCTGGCCCACCTTGTTCAGCGCCTCGACGCCCAGGTACTCGTCGTAGGTCATGTCCTTGCGGATGACGTGCTGGCTCATCTCCAACTGCGGGGCCAGCCGGCCGTCCTGGTACAGCGCGAAGCCGAAGCCGGTGCCAAGAGTGATCACCAATTCCACCCCTTGGCCGGAGATCACGCCCAGGCCCTGCACTGTCGCATCGTTCAACATGCGGACTGGCTTGCCCAACTGCTCATGCAGCGCCCCGGCCAGGTCGAAGCCCGCCCAATCCTTGGTGCCAAGGTTCGGCGCCGTCTGCACGATGGCGTTCTTGATCAGGCCGGGAAAGCCGACGGACACGCGGTCGAACGGCCCAAGCTGCTTGACCAGTTCCACCAGCGCCGGCACCACCTTGTCCGGCGGGGACGGGTGCATCGTCGGCACCCGGACGCGCTTGCCCACCATGGCCCCGTCGCGGTCAAGCAGGCCCGCCTTGAGGTTGCTGCCGCCGATGTCGATGGCCAGGGTGATCGGGCCAGGCGCCGATGCGTCGACCGCCGGCTGGTCCGCCGCAGGAGCCGTCTTGCTCATCAAAGCTCCAGGATCTTAGGGCCGGCCTGAGTGCCCGCGATGACGCGGGTGGCCATGCCGATGAACAGCCCGGTCTCGACCACGCCGGTGATGGCCTTGAGGCGGGCGTGCAGCGCCGCCGGGTCGGCGATGGCGAAGGCGCAATCGGCGATCAGGTTGCCGCCGTCGGTGCGGAACGGCGCGCCGTCCGGCCCTTGCCGCACCAGCACGTCCGCGCCCTCGTCATGCAGGCGCGCGAGCGTCGATTGCCAGCCGAACGACACGATCTCCACGGGCAGGCGCACCCCTCCAAGCGTTGGGACCAGCTTGCTTTCATCCACGATTACCGTCATGCGCCGGCTGGCGGCGGCGACGATCTTCTCCCGCAGCAGCGCGCCGCCCAGGCCCTTGATGAGATCAAGCGTGCCGGTGTGCACCTCGTCCGCGCCGTCGATGGTGAGGTCGATATGGGTGTGGTCGGCAAAGCTTGCCAAGGGGATGCCCAGCCCCCTCGCCTGCTCCGCCGTGCGCTCCGAGGTCGGGATTCCAACGATGCGCAGCCCGGCCTTCACCCGCGCGCCCAGGACCGCCACGGCAAGCGCCGCCGTTGAGCCGGTGCCGAGGCCCAGCACCATGCCATCCCGCACCTCCGCCACTGCCGCCTCCGACGCCTGCTGCTTGAGCGCGGCCTGGTCCAGCGGGTCCGGCATCACGGGGCGCCGGGCAAATGCGCGATGACCGCCTGCACGATCTCCGCGGGCCGCGGCGCCACCGAAACGACGATGGGATGCTCGTCGGGCATGGGTTCCTCCAGCGCGGCGAACTGGCTGTCAACCAGGGTTGCCGGCATGTAATGGTTCATCCGGGCGGCCTGCCGCGTGGCGATCAGTTGCCGGTCGCCTTGCAGGTAAACCAGCCGCACGTCAGGCCGGTCCTTCAACAAGATGTCGCGGTAGGCTCGCCGCAGGGCGGAGCACGCCACCACGCCGTGCCGCCCGGCGGATCGCGTGGCGTCGATCCAAGCGGCGATGGCCGCCAGCCACGGCCAGCGGTCGGCGTCGTCTAACGGCGTGCCGCCGTGCATCTTGGCGACGTTCTCCGGCGGATGGAAATCGTCGCCATCCTCGTACTCCCAGCCGAGCCGCCCGGCCAGCAGCGCGCCGACCGTGGTCTTGCCGGAACCGGAAACGCCCATGACGACGAGGACGGAAGGGAGGGGCGCAGTCATGCCGGCAACGATAGCGGCAAGCGCATGATGTTCCTAGCCCGCGGCCGCCTGGTCGGCGAACCAGTGCAGCTCCCCCGTGGGGTGGTATCGCGCCGCTGGCAGGTCCATGGCGCCTGCCCGCACCCGGGCCAGCACGTCCCGCTTGTCCGCGCCGGCCACGAGGAAGGCGGCGTGGCGGCAGCTTTCCAGCGCCGGGTAGGTGAGCGTGATCCGCGTCGGCTCGCCCTTGGGCGTCACCGCGGCGGCCCAGGCAGTGCGCTCCTTCAATACCGGCGTGTCGGGAAACAGCGACGCCGTATGGCCGTTGGTGCCCAGGCCCAGCAACACGATGTCGAACAGCGGACGGAGCGGATCAAGCGTCTGGCCGCCATGATAGGCTTGCAGCGTGATCTGATAGCGCGCGGCGGCCTCTTCGGCCGACATGCCCTCGGTGGGGACCGGATGGATGTTGCCGGGCGGCGCGTTGACCCGGCCCAGCATGGCTTCCATTGTCATGCGGTAGTTGCTGCGCTCGTCGTCCTGCGGCACGAACCGCTCATCGCCCCAGAACCAATGCACCCGGTCCCACGGCACCCGGTCCACGAAGGGCGGCGCGGCCAGGGCCTGGTACAGCAGCTTCGGCGTGGACCCGCCCGACAGCGCGACCGCGGCCGGCCCGGGCCGCGCCTCCAGGATGCCCGTCATCCATTCCGCGGCGTGCGAAGCGAGTGCGGGGGCGTCGGCGAGCACAACCAGGTCCATCAGCGGCCCCTCGGCAGGATGAACTGGTCCACCGCCTGCGCCCAGCCGTCCATATCGTTGGTCCCGGTGACGGCGGCGGCGCGGGCCTGCACCGCGGGCGAGGCGTTGCCCATGGCGACCGCGAACCCCGACACGTCGAACATCGGCAGGTCGTTTTCCATGTCGCCCAGCACTGCCACCTCCGCCAAATCCACGCCCACATGCGCCGCCAGCATGCGGACGGCGTTGCCCTTGTTCGCTTCGCGGTGCGTCACGTCGAGGTAGTAGGTCTGCGACCGCTTGGCATTGGCCGTGTCGCCGAGCATGGCTTGCAACTCCGTTTCCAGCCCGGCCAGCAAGGGGGCGTCGTCGGTGACGCCCACCACCTTGCCGGCCTGACCCACGTAGGGATCGAAGCTCTCGACGATGCGCTCCTGAAACCGCACGGTGTGGCGCTCATGGTCCACATGCGGGCCGTCCGGGTCCTGCGCCAGCCACTCCCCCGCGGTGAACAGCCAGGCGCTGACGTGGCTGCGGGCGAACAGGTCCAGCGCGGTGCGGGCGGCGTCGGGGGGCACGGTGTGCTGCTCCACCACCGTCCCGTCCGGCTGCATGATCGTGCCGCCGTTGAACCCGGCCAGCAGGCCGGCCAGCCCCAGCTCCTTCGCGATCCACAACATGCCGCGCGGCGGGCGGGCGCTGACGATGGCAAGCGGGATGCCTGCCGCGCGCAGCCGCCCGGCCGCGGCCACGGTGCCGGGCGCCAGCGACTTGTCGGTCTGCACCAGCGTGCCGTCCACGTCGGACACCACGAGGCGAACGGGGCGGCTCATGCGCCGAGCGCCAGCCAATGGCGGCCGTCCCGTTCCAGCAGCGCGTCCGCCGCCGCCGGACCGGACGAACCGGCGGCGTAGGGCTGCACCGCCGTGTGGCCGGCCTCGACCTCGTCCAGGATCGGCTGCACGACCTGCCAGCCGGCATCCACGTTGTCCGCACGTTGGAACAGCGTCGCGTCGCCGATCATCACGTCATACAGCAACGTCTCGTAGCCGGTGTTGGACGGGGTGTTGAAGTAGTCGGCGTAGCGGAAGTCCATTCCCACGCGGCCCAGGTGCAGCGTGGGGCCGGGCACCTTGGCGCTGATGTTCAGGGTAATGCCCTCGCTCGGCTGCACGTGGATGACCATGGCGTTCGGCGTCAGCTTATCGACCGGCGTATCGCGGAACAGCGCATAGGGCGCCTGTTTGAAATGCACGACGATCTCCGTGCGGCGCAGCGCCATCCGCTTGCCGGTCCGCACGTAGAACGGCACGCCGGCCCAGCGGAAGTTATCGACCATGAGCCGCATCGCAATGAACGTCTCGGTCGTGCTGTCGGCGGAAACGTCCGGCTCCTCGCGGTAGCCCGGCATGTCCGTGCCGCCCAGGCGTCCCGGGCCGTACTGGCCGCGCACCACGTCCCGCGCCACCGTGTCGGCGGTGAGCGGCTTGATCGCTTGCAGGACCTTGGCCTTCTCCGTCCGCACGGCGTCGGCGTCAAAGCTGTTGGGCGGCTCCATCGCCGTCATCGCCAGCAATTGGAACATATGGTTCGGCACCATGTCCCGGAGCGCGCCGGTTGGCTCGTAGAACGCGCCGCGCCGCTCGACCCCCACCGTTTCGGCGGCGGTGATCTGCACGTGGTCGATGTAGTTGCGGTTCCACAGCGGCTCGAAGATGCCGTTGCTGAACCGCAGCGCCATGATGTTCTGCACCGTTTCCTTGCCGAGGAAATGGTCGATGCGGAACACCTGGCTCTCGCCCATCTTGTCCAGGATCAACTGGTTGAGCGCCTTGGCGCTCGCCAGGTCATGGCCGAACGGCTTCTCCACCACCACGCGGCGGAACGCGCCCTCGTGTTCCTCCATCAGCCCGCCATCGGCCAGCAGGGTCAGCACGGGGCCGAAGAACCGGGCGGCGATGGCCAGATAGAACACGCAGTTGCCGGACACCCGGCGCTTGATGGCCTCGTAGGTCCCAGCATCCAGGAGGTCGCCCACCTGGTAGGACAGCCGGTCGCGCACCCAGCCCCAGGCGCCGCCGTTCAGCGCACCCGGGCTGAATTCGCCGCCCTTGTCGCCGGCGAAGCCCTGCATGGCTTCCGTCAGGGTAGTGCGGTAGGCCTCGTCGTCGCGCTCCACCCGGTCAACGCCGATGACCTGGAAGCCGTCCTGCAGCAGCCCGGCCTGCCGCATGTTGTAGATCGACGGGATCAGCAGCCGCTTCGTCAGGTCCCCGGCGCCGCCGAAGATCACCAGCGTGCAGGGCGGCGCCGGGGCAGCGGGCGAAAGGTTCTCAGGGCCGGACAGCGCGGCGGAAACGTCCACGGCTCAGGTTTCCCGCTCGTGTTCCTGCACCTTGACTTCGGCGGGCTTGGGCACCGGCTGCGCGATGACGCCCGGCGTCTTCGGCTCCACATGGCCGCCGAACCCGGCGCGCATCGCCGACAGCAGCTTGTTGGCGAAGCTGTGGTGCCGCCGGCTCTCGAACCGCGCGAACAGGCTCGCGGTGATCACCGACGCCGGCACCGCCTGCTCGATGGCCGCCTCCACCGTCCAGCGCCCCTCGCCGCTGTCCTCCACCTCACCTTGGTAGGCCGACAGGTCGCCGTCCTTGGCCAGCGCGATGGCGGTCAGGTCCAGCAGCCAGGAGCTGACGACGCTGCCGCGGCGCCACACTTCGGACACCTCGGACACGTTGATGTCGAAGCGCTCGCCCTCCGGCAGGTGGTCGCTGTTCTTGCTGCGCAGGATGTCAAAGCCCTCGGCATAGGCCTGCATCAGCCCGTACTCGATGCCGTTGTGCACCATCTTGACGAAGTGCCCGGCGCCGGCCGGACCCGCATGGATGTAGCCCTGCTCGGCCCGCGGGTCATGCCCTTCCCGCTCTGGCGTCCGCTCGATGGTGCCGATGCCGGGCGCGAGCGTCGCGAAGATCGGGTCGAGACGCCGCACCGCCTCCTCCTCGCCGCCGATCATCATGCAGTAGCCGCGCTCGATCCCCCAGATGCCGCCGGAGGTGCCGACATCGACGTAGGTGATGCCCTTGCCGGCCAACTCCTTCGCCCGCCGGATGTCGTCCTTGTAGAAGGTGTTGCCGCCGTCGATGATCGTGTCGCCGGTGCTGAGCAGTTCCCCCAGCTCGGCCACCGTCGTCTCGGTGATCTTGCCTGCCGGCAGCATGACCCAGACGGCGCGGGGCGGCGAAAGCTTCGCCACCATGTCCGCAAGACCGCTGGACGCCGCGGCCCCCTTGTCCGCCAAGCTGTGCACCGCCTCCGCGTTCCGGTCGTACACCACGGTGCGGTGCCCGGCGCGCATCAGGCGCTGGCTGATGTTGCCGCCCATGCGGCCCAGGCCAATGATCCCGAGTTCCATGCTCTCGCTCCCCTACAGCGCCGCATTGACCGCGCGGGCCAGCCGCGCCAGCCCGGCGTCAACGTCCGCGCCCAAATGCACCCGCAGCGCCCGCCGCCCCCGCTCCGCCAGCACGTCGAAGTCGCCGCGCGCCTGCGCCGCCTTCACCGTGCCGAAGGTGAACTTCTCGCCGGGCACGGGCAGGTCCTTCGCGTCGTCGGCGGTGATCTGCAGCACCACGCCGCTGTTCGGCCCGCCCTTGTAGGCCTGGCCGGTCGAGTGCAGGAACCGCGGCCCGAAGCCCACGCAGGTCGCCACGCGCTTCGCGTCGCGGATGCGGGCGCGCAGCGCCTGCAAGGCCTCGATATGCGCGGCGTTGCGGTCGATGTAGGCGAGCAGCGCCACGTAGTCGCCGGGTCCGGCGCGGTCCAGGTGCGCCTTGATCACCGCGTCCAGGCTGTCATGCCGCAGCGCGTCCTGGTCGCGCGGGTCGGTGAACAGCTTGATCCCGTCCGACATCAGGAACGGCGCCTCGTCCGGCAGCTTGCCGGTCGTGGCGTAGGCGTCGGTCAGCTTCTTCGTCTCAACCTTGCTGGCCTCGACGTCCGGCTGGTCGAACGGGTTGATGCCGATCACCGAGCCGGCGACGGCGGTGGCGAACTCCCACAGGAAGAACTGCTGCGCCACCTGGGTCGTGCTCGACAGCGACAGGCGCACGACCGGCTGGCCCGCCTGCTCCAGCGCCGCCACCGCCGCGTCCTGCGCCGCGTCGGGTGCGCCCGTCAGGCGCAGGTAGGCGAACACGCGGTCCTCGCCATAAACGCCCGGCGCCCCCAGCGGCTCGAGATCCACCGGCACGATGCCGTGGCCCTGCTTGCCCGTGCTTTCCGCCAACAACTGCTCCAGCCAGGCGCCCACGTCGTAGATGCCGGGGCTGGCGATCACCGTCACCTTGTCCCGCCCGGCCTTTGCCGCGGTGCCGAGGATGGCGCCGAGTTGCACGCCGGGGTTCTCGTCCGGCGGGGTGCCGGCAGCGCAGCTCCGCTGCATCAGCGCAGCCGAGTACAGGAAGGCGTGCAGGTCCAGGCCCATCGCCGCCGCGGGCACCATGCCGAAGTTGGACAGCACGGAGTAGCGCCCGCCGATGGCCGGGTCGCCCATGAACACCCGGCGGAAGCCGTTGGCCTCCGCCACCTTCTGCATCTTGGAGTTGGGGTCGGTCACGGCGACGAAGTGCCGCCCCGCCTGATCCCCAACCGCTTTCTGCATGGCGTCCCAGAAGTACGCCTTGAAGATGTTAGGTTCCAGCGTGCCGCCGGACTTGCTGCTGACGATGCACAGCGTCCGCTTGAGGTCCACCCGGGCGTGCAGCGCCGCGACCTGCGCCGGGTCGGTGCTGTCGAGCACCAGCAGTTCGGGAAAGCCAGCCTGCCGTCTAAACGTCTCGGCCAGCACTTCCGGTCCCAGGCTCGACCCGCCCATGCCGAGCAGCAGGACGTGCTGGAAGCCCTCCGCCTTGATCTCGTCCTGGAAGGCTTGCAGCGCCGGCAAGTCTTTGGTGCGGTCCTCGACCACATGCAGCCAGCCGAGCCACTTCGCCTCGTCCGCCCCGGTCCATAGGCTCGCATACTGCGCCCACAGGTCGCGCACCTTGCCGTGCTTGCGCCAGTCCTCCATGGCCGCCTTGACCTGGCCGGCCAGCGGCTCCGGCAGGCTCGCCTGCATGGTGCTCAGCTTGTCGCCCAGCATGGCGGTGCGCTTCGCCGCAACGGAGCCGAGCAGCTTGTCGGCCGCAGCGGCGAACAGCTCGACCCCGTCCACGACCAGCGCCTTCGTCACCTCGTCCAGCCCGAGCTTGTGCTCCGCCGCCGCCGCCATCACCGCGCGGGCGCCGTCGATGTCCTCGGTCAGGCTGGCGCGCGGGTGGCCGTGGTCGCGGAAGGCGTCCATGGTCGCGGGCGGGATGGTGTCCACGGTGTCGGGGCCGATCAGTTCCTCGACGTACAGCACGTCGCTGTACGCCTTGTCTTTGACCCCAGTGCTGGCCCAAAGCAGACGCTGCGGCAACGCGCCCGCCGCCGCCAGCTTCTGCCAACGCGGGCTTGCGACCATCTTGAGATAGGTCTGGTAAGCCATCTTGGCGTTGGCGATGGCGACCTTGCCGCGCAGCCCGGACAACGCAGTCTCGCCGTTCTTCACCCGCTCGTCGATCTTCTTGTCGATCACCGCGTCGATGCGGCTGACGAAGAAGCTGGCGACGCTGGAAATGCCCGCGACGCTTTCGCCGCGCGCCGCCCGGTCCTCCAGCCCGGCGATGAACGCCTCCGCCACCGCCTCGTAGGCCACCTGCCCGAACAGCAGCGTCACGTTGATGTTCAGCCCGTCGCCGATCAGGGTGCGGATCGCGGCCACGCCCTTGTCGGTGCCGGGCACCTTGACCATCAGGTTCTCGCGCCCGACGGCCTTCCAAAGCCGCCGGGCTTCCGCCACCGTCTCCTCGGTGTACAGCGCCAGATAGGGCGAAACCTCCAGGCTGACGTAGCCGTCCACCTTGCCGGTCGCCTCGTACACCGGGCGCATCACGTCGCAGGCCTGCTGGATGTCCTCCTCCGCCAACGCCTCGTAGATGTCGAGCGCGTCGTGGTCGCCGCGCTCCGACAGGGTTTTGAACCCAGCGTCGTAGTCGGTGCCCTCCCCCATCGCCTTCTGGAAGATGCTGGGGTTGGAGGTGACGCCCTTCAGCCCGTCCCGGTCAATCAGCTTTTTCAGGCTGCCGTCATGGATGAAGCTGCGCTGGATGAAGTCGAGCCACGGGCTTTGCCCGAAGTTCTCAAGCTGCTTGAGGGCGTTGCCGACGGTGGGCTGCTGGGTGTCCATGTTAGTTCCCCTTGCTGCGCTTCGCTTGGGCACGCGCGGCTTCCAGCACCTTGTCGGGCGTGAAGCCGAACTTCTTCAACAGGTCGCCGGCGGGCGCGCTGGCGCCGAAGGTGTGCATGCCGATCATGGCGCCGCCCCAGCCGATGTAGCGGTCCCAGCCTAGCCTTGCCCCCTGCTCCACCGCCACCCGGCCCACGACCGACGACGGC
>CAXTUQ010000074.1:0-5059 GCA_964247405.1 uncultured Acetobacteraceae bacterium | reverse complement strand
CTTTCCCGATACGCCTCGTCCTGGCTTTCGAACAGCTCCCAGCTCGGCATCGATACGACGCGGGAGCGGATGCCCTCCTGGGCCAGCGCCTCATGCGCGCCGATGCACAGCGACAGCTCGCTGCCGGTGCCGATCAGGATCACCTCGGGCGTGCCCTCGTCCTTCGTCACCGCGTAGGCCCCGCGGTCAAGCCCGGCGGCCGGCGCGTACTTGTCGCGGTCCAGCGTCGGCAGCGCCTGGCGGCTCAGGATCAGCGCCACGGGCTTGTCGTGCTGCTTGAGCGCGACGCGCCAGGCCTCGGCCACTTCGTTCGCGTCGGCGGGCCGGATGACCACCATGCCAGGCACGGCGCGGAGCGCCATGAGCTGCTCGATGGGCTGGTGGGTCGGCCCGTCCTCCCCCACGCCGATGCTGTCATGGGTGAAGATGTAGATGACCGGCAGCTCCATGATCGCGGCCAGCCGGATCGGCGGCTTCATGTAGTCGCTGAAGATCAGGAACCCCGAGCCGTAGGACCGGAGGCCGCTCAGCGCCAAGCCGTTGCAGATCGAGCCCATGGCGTGCTCGCGGATGCCAAAGTGCAGGTTGCGCCCGCCGTAGTTGTCCGCCTCGAAGCTGCCCGCCCCTTGGAACGTCATGTTGGATTTGGTGGACGGCGCCAGGTCGGCCGCGCCCCCCACCAGCCACGGCACATGCGGCGCGATGGCGTTCAGCACCTTCTGCGAGCTGTCGCGGGTCGCCAAGCCCTTGGCGTCCGCGGGGAAGGCCGGGATGTCCGCGTCCCAGCCGTCCGGCAACTGGTGGTGGTCCATCATGTCCAGCTCGGCCGCAAGGTCCGGGTACTCGGCGCGGTAGCGGGCCAGCATGTCCATCCATGCGGTGCGCAGCCGGTGGCCGCGGGCGCCCATGCCGGTGGCGAAGTGCTCCCGCACGCCGGGCGGCACCAGGAACTGCGCGTCCTCCGGCCAGCCGTAGCTGCGCTTGGCGGCGCGGATCTCCTCATCGCCCAGCGGCTCGCCGTGGGCTTCCCGTGTGCCCTGCTTCTTCGGGGCGCCATAGCCGATGATGCTGTGCACGAGGATGAAGGTCGGGCGGTCGGTCACGCCTTCCGCATCCCGTAGCGCTTGCAGGGTCGCGGCCACGTCGTTCGCGTCGTCCACATGCAGCACGTGCCAGCCATAGGCGGCGAAGCGGGCCCCCACGTCCTCGCTGAACGCCAGGCTGGTCGCGCCCTCGATGGTGATGAGGTTGCTGTCGTAGATCCACACGAGGTTGGACAGCTTGAGATGCGCGGCGGTGCTGGCGGCTTCCCCGCTCACGCCCTCCATCATGTCGCCATCGCCGCACAAGGCGTAAACGCGATAATCGTACAGCGGGAAGCCCGGCTTGTTGTAGCGGTTGGCGAACCAGCGCTCCGCCATCGCCATGCCGACGCTGTTTGCGACGCCCTGGCCCAGCGGACCCGTCGTCGTCTCCACGCCCGAGGTGTAGCTGTACTCCGGGTGGCCCGGCGTCACGCTGCTGAGCTGCCGGAACTGCTTGATGTCGTCAAGCGACACGGCCTCCGCCTCGGTCGGGCCGTCCTCGTTGATTCGCCGCGTGCCCGACAGGTGCAGCAGCGAGTACAGCAGCATGGAGGCGTGGCCAACCGAAAGCACGAAGCGGTCGCGGTTGGGCCAGGTCGGGTCCGCTGGGTCGAAGCGCAGCACGCCCTGCCACAGCGCGTAGGCGACGGGCGCCAAGGCCATCGGCGTGCCGGGATGGCCCGACTTGGCCTTCTGCACCGCGTCCATCGACAGGGTGCGTATGGTGTCGATGCAAAGCTTGTCGATGCCGCCTTGTGCTGTCCCGGTCTGTGCGACTTTGTCGCCGTCTGCTGCCATGGGCTGGATTCCTAACGCTGAACTGTGGCGGATAGGCCGTGCCGTGGATCACCGGGATGCCGACGGTCCCGCTCGCGCGGAGTGGCGGTGGCTCCCCTGCCCGGCGCCGGGCGAATGCTTACGGGTGGGATGATGCCCCCTCCGGAACTGAAAATAAAGCCGACCGTGACCTCGAAGCGACATTGGACCCGGCCTGCCTCCTGGGCAACGTGCCCGCCCGGCTTTCAGTTGCGTGGGTCAGTTCGATGAAGCTTTCGCCGAGGCGTTCCCACGCCGGCGCTTTCCCACAGCGGCCGGCTGGCGACGGTTGCACCGCCCGACGCGCGTCGGCTGGCCTGGAACTTGCAAAACCTGGCGAAACTGCAAAGTCTTTACCGTGACGAAATCCATGCACGTGATCACCCGGGAGGCGTTGCAAGGCGATGCCCTGCGACGCATGGTCGCCGCCGGGGCGCCCGACATGCGCATCCTCACCGACGCGGAGCGCGCGGCGTCGCTGGAGGCGACCCTTGCCCAGCGCCCGCGGGAGTGCGACGGCGGCGGCGTGTGGCTGTTCGCCTACGGCTCCTTGATCTGGAACCCGGCGCTGGACTTCGACCAGCGCCGCCTGGCCCGGGTGCACGGCTGGCACCGCTCCTTCTGCCTTTCGACGCAGGCCGGGCGCGGCACCCCGGCGAACCCCGGACTGGTGCTCGGCCTCGACCGCGGCGGCGCCTGCACAGGGGCCGCGTTCCATGTGCCGGAAGCCCTGATGGCCGACGAGTTGGCGCTGCTGTGGCGGCGCGAGATGCTGTCCGGCAGCTACCAACCCCGCTGGGTGCGGGTGCGCGGCGCGGACCGGGCGCCGTTCGGCCACGCCATCGCCTTCACCATCCACCGCAGTTGCGAGCACTATGCCGGCGGCCTGGCGCGGGAGGACGTGGTGCGGCGCCTGTCCTCCGCCTGCGGCGCGCTGGGCAGCTCGGCCGACTACCTGTTCCGCACGCGGGACGGGCTGCGTTCGCTCGGCATCACTGATAAGGGGATCGAGGACTTGGCCCAACAGGTGGAGGGGGCGCAGCGGGTGGAGCGGGCCTGCGCCCCCTCGACGCCGCACCCGGCCGTTGCCATCTGACGCGAATGTCAACGACCCTTGCCCGCCAGATCGCCGCAGCGCCGCCCGTCACCTTCGCGCCGAAGAAGCAGGCGGCCAAGCCGGCCGGCAAGCCGCTCCGCGTCGTGTCCGACTACCAGCCCGCCGGCGACCAGCCGACAGCGATCGGGGAGCTGACCGCCGGCATCCATCAGGGTGAGCGCGACCAGGTTCTGCTCGGCGTCACCGGGTCGGGCAAGACGTTCAGCATGGCGAAGGTGATCGAGGCGATCCAGCGCCCGACCTTGGTGCTGGCGCCCAACAAGACGCTGGCGGCGCAGCTCTATGCGGAGATGAAGGGCTTCTTCCCCGACAACGCCGTCGAGTACTTCGTCAGCTACTACGACTACTACCAGCCGGAGGCCTACGTCCCCCGCACCGACACGTATATCGAGAAGGACAGCCAGATCAACGAGGCCATCGACCGGATGCGCCACAGCGCCACGCAGGCGCTCTTGGAGCGCAACGACGTGGTGATCGTCGCCTCCGTGTCCTGCATCTACGGCATCGGCTCGGTCGAGACCTATGGCCGCATGGTGGTCAAGCTGGAGGCCGGCGGGCGGATCGACCGCGACACCCTGGCGCGCGCCTTGGTGGAGCTGCAATACCGACGCAACGACGTGGCCTTCGCCCGCGGCACCTTTCGCCTGCGCGGCGAAACCATCGACGTGTTCCCCAGCCACCTGGAGGACCGCGCCTGGCGCATCACCCTGTTCGGCGACGAGGTCGAGAGCCTGCGGGAGTTCGACCCGCTGACCGGCGAGCTGACGGGGTCGATGGATCACGTCCACATCTACGCCAACAGCCACTACGTGACCCCGCGCCCGACGCTGGCGCAGGCCGTCCGGGACATCAAGGCGGAGTTGCAGCAGCGCCTCGCCCAGTTCACCGCGGAGGGCAAGCTGCTGGAAGCGGAGCGGCTGCAGCAGCGCTGCACCTTCGACATCGAGATGATCGAGACGACGGGAAGCTGCAAGTCGATCGAGAACTATTCGCGCTACCTGTCCGGCCGCAAGCAGGGCGAGCCGCCGCCGACCTTGTTCGAGTACTTGCCGGATAATGCCTTGCTGATCGTGGACGAAAGCCACGTCACCGTGCCGCAGATCGGCGGCATGTCGCGCGGCGACGCGGCGCGCAAGGGCATCCTGTCCGAGTTCGGCTTCCGCCTGCCGTCCTGCCTGGACAACCGGCCGCTGCGCTTCGAGGAATGGGACAGCTTCCGCCCGCAGACGGTGTTCGTCAGCGCGACGCCGGGTCCGTGGGAGATGGAGCGCACCGGCGGCGCCTTTGCCGAGCAGGTGATCCGCCCCACCGGCCTGATCGACCCGGTGACGGAGATCCGCCCTGTCGAGCGCCAGGTGGACGACCTGCTGGCGGAGGCCCGGGTGGTGATCGCCCGCGGCAGCCGCATCCTCGTGACCACGCTGACCAAGCGCATGGCGGAGGACCTGACGGAGTACCTGACGGAGAACGGCATCAAGGTGCGCTACCTGCATTCGGACGTGGACACGCTGGAGCGGATCGAGATCATCCGCGACCTGCGGCTCGGCGTGTTCGACGTGCTGGTGGGAATCAACCTGCTGCGGGAAGGGCTGGACATCCCGGAATGCGCGCTGGTGGCGATCCTGGACGCGGACAAGGAGGGGTTCCTGCGCAGCCAGACCTCCTTGACCCAGACCATCGGCCGGGCGGCGCGCAACGTGGACGGCCGGGTGATCCTGTATGCCGACGTGATGACCCGCAGCCTGCGCGCCGCCATCGAGGAAACCGAGCGGCGCCGGGCCAAGCAGCGGGCATGGAACGAGGCGCACGGCATCACGCCCACCAGCGTGCGCAGCCACATCGGCGAGGCGCTGCAATCGGTGTTCGAGCAGGACTACGTGACGGTGGCCCCGGTGAAGGACGCAGGCGTTACGGAGTTCGTGGGCAAGGACCTGAAATCCTCTATCGCGGAGATGGAAAAGCGGATGCGCGCCGCCGCCGCCGACCTGGAGTTCGAGACCGCGGCCCGGCTGCGCGACGAGATCCGGCGGCTGGAGGCGCT
>CAXTUQ010000073.1:6123-14811 GCA_964247405.1 uncultured Acetobacteraceae bacterium | reverse complement strand
GCACCGTGCTGGGCTTGGACGTGTCCGCCGGCATGGTGGCGGAGGCGCGGCGGCGCAACGCGGCGCTGCCCAACGTGCGGTTCGAGCAGACGGCGGGACGCGACCTCGACGTCTTGCCCGGCGGCGCGTTCGACCTGGTGCTGGCGGTCGATAGCTTCCCCTACATGGTCCAGGCCGGGCCTGACGTGGTTGGCCGCCACGTCGCCGGGGCCGCCCGGGTGCTGCGTCCGGGCGGTGCGCTGGCGGTGCTCAACTTCTCCTACCGCGGAGACCTGGCCGCCGACCGCGCCGATGCCACAGCACTCACCGCGGCGCACGGGTTCACCCTGGAACAGGACGGCACCGCGCCGTTCGGCGTTTGGGACGGCACGGCCTTCGTGCTCCGCCGCTGATCCGCTGGGCCGTCCTGCTGGCGCTGCTTGCCGTGCCAGCGTTTGCCGGGGAGGCCCCCTTTGCGCAAGATCGGGCGGCGCTGATGCAGGCGCACCGGGGTGGCACGATGCGGCTGCTGGCCCACTCCGCCGCCGGCACCATTGACCCGCAAGTGAACTACACCGCGCAGTTCTGGCAGATGTTCTCGATGGCCTATGACGGGCTGCTGGCCTTCCGCAAGGTGCCGGGTCCCGGGGGCAACGAGATCGTGGGCGACTTGGCTGAGGCCGTGCCGGTGCCGGGCGACGGCGGCCTGACCTGGGTGTTCCGGCTGCGGCCCGGCATTCGCTTCTCGGACGGCAGGCCGGTGCGCCCGGCCGATGTCGCCGCCTCCTTTCGCCGGCTGTTCCGCATCTCCAGCCCCACCGTGGACAGCTTCTACGGCGCGATCCAGGGGGCGGACGCCTGCCTGCGTGCGCCCGCCGACTGCGCGCTGGAGGGCGTCGCGGCGGACGACGCCGCGGGCACCGTCACCATCCGCTTGTCGCGGCCGGACCCGGAGTTCGCGATGAAGCTCGCTCTGCCCCACGCCAGCATCTTGCCGGACACCGCGCCCGATGCGGACACCGGCACCGTCCCGCTGCCCGGCACCGGCGCCTATCGCATCGACCATTACGACCCCGGCGGCAGCCTGCGCCTGGTCCGCAACCCGTATTTCCACGAGTGGAGCGCGGACGCGCAGCCGGACGGGTTCCCGGACGCCATCGACTACGACTTCGGGCTGGAGGACGAAGCCGAGATTACCGCCATCGAGAACGGCCAGGCCGACTGGACCTTCGACGCGCCGCCGGCGGACCGGCTGGCCGAACTCGGGGCGCGCCATGCGGACCAGGTGCACCTCAGCCCGGCCTACGCCATGTGGTTCCTGCCGCTCAACACCCGCCTGCCGCCGTTCGACGACGTGCGGGTGCGCCGGGCGCTGAACCTTGCGGTGGACCGGCGGGCGGTGGTGAAACTGTTCGGCGGCGCGCGGCTGGCGACCGAGTCCTGCCAGGTGCTGCCGCCGCGCCTGCCGGGCTACCAGCCGTACTGCCCGTACCCGCTGGACCTCCCCCGGGCGCAGCGGCTGGTGGCGGAGAGCGGCACGGTCGGGCAGACGGTGACGCTGGTGATCGACGACAGCCCGGTGGCCCGCGCCATCGGCACCTACATGCTGGACGTGCTGCGCGACCTGGGCTTCGTGCCCCGGCTGCGCAGCCTGTCGGGCAACGTGCAGTTCACCTATATCCAGAACACCAACAACCGGGTGCAGGCCAGCCTGACGACCTGGTATGCGGACTACGCCTCGGCCGGCAATTTCCTGGGCGGCGTGTTCGGCTGCTCGGCCTTCCGCCCTGGGTCGGATGCCTCGCCCAACATCAGCGGCTTCTGCGACCCGGCGCTGGACGCGCGGCTGCGAGCGGCGCTGGCGGCCCCGGATGGTGCTGCGGACCTCGCCGCCATCGACCGCGCCGTGACCGACCAGGCGCCGGCGGTGGTGCTGTTCAACCCGCGCTACATCGATGTCGTTTCCGCCCGCGTCGGCCATTTCGGCTACCATGAGCAGTTCCGCTGGCTTGTCGGCCAATCCTGGGTGCGATGAAGACCGGCAGCGCCGTGCTGGCCGTCATCGTGCTCGCCTGCCTGCTGGCGCCGCTGTATGCGTCGCGGGTCTCGGGCACCGACCCGTTCCGCTCCAACGTGAACGGCACGGCGCTTGGCCAGGAAGTGCTGGCGGAGAACACCGCCGGGCTGGGCCTCGGGGTCACGCCCATCGGGCCGACTTGGCGCGGCCCCTACATGCTTGGTGCGGACACGCAGGGACGGGACGTGGCGGCGCGGCTGCTCTATGGCGGGCGCACGTCCCTGCTGATCGCGGGGTGCGCGACCGTGCTGTGCCTGGTGCTGGCGGTGGTGCTCGGCGTGCTGTCGGGCTTCGTGGGCGGAAGCGTGGACACTGTGCTGGCCGGGCTGCTGGACCTGCTTTGGGCGTTTCCGGTGTATCTGCTGGCAATCTCGCTTTCCATCGTGCTGATCAGCCAGGACCTGCGGATTGGACCGCTGCTGCTCACCGCCGACAGTTTGGCGCTGCCGGTGCTAATCCTCGGCGTCGTGTACGTGCCCTACGTCGCCCGGCCGATCCGCGCGCAGGTGCTGGCGCTGAAGCGGGCCGAGTTCATCGAAGCCGCCCACGCCACCGGCGGCGCGCCGCTTCATATCCTGCGCCGCCACGTCCTGCCGCAGATCTGGCCCGGCCTTATCGGCTTCGCCCCCGTGGTCATGGCGATGGCGCTGCTGACGGAGGCCGCGCTGTCCGTGCTGTCCATCGGCGTGCAGGCTCCCGCCGCGAGCTGGGGCACGCTGATCGCCGACGGGCAGGCGCTGATCTACACGCGGCCGGCCGTTGCGGTCGCGCCGGGCCTCGCGGTGCTGGCGACGGTCTTGGCGCTGAACGTGGTGGGCGAGGCATGGCGCGTGTCGCTCGAAACGCGCCGATGATCACCCGACTCATCCGTTCGCTGCTGGTCCTGTTCGGCATCAGCGTCCTCGTGTTCCTGATCTTCTTCGCCACACCCGGTGCCGACCCGGCCGCGCGCCTGGCCGGGCGCGGCGCCTCGGGGGAGGCGCTGGCCGCCGTGCGCCACGAGTACGGCTTGGACCGTTCGCTGCCGGTGCAGTACGGCCTCTTGATGCACCGCCTGTTCATCGCCGGCGACCTCACCTCGCAGGTCAACCGGGGGCAGCGCGTGGTGCCGGCGGTGCTGCGCGCGGCGCCCGTCACCCTGTCCCTGGCCGTGGGCGCTGCGGTGGTCTGGCTGCTGGCTGGCCTGGCCATCGGCCTGGTCGCCGCGGCGCGGGAAGGCAGCGGGTGGGACCGCGCGGTGACGGCGCTTGGCCTGGTCGGCATCTCCGTCCCGGTGTTCTGGCTGGGCGAGGTGGTGAACCTGCTCACGCAGAGCCGGCTGCACGACACTTGGGCATTCCGCTGGGTGCCGCCGCTCGGCTACGTGCCGCTGCTGCAGGACCCGGGTGGCTGGGCGCGCAGCCTGGCGCTGCCGTGGATCACGCTCGCGCTGCTGTATGCCGGGGTGTATGGCCGGGTGCTGCGGTCCAGCCTGATCGAGGCGTTTCGTCAGGACTACATCCGCACCGCCCGGGCCAAGGGCATCAGCGAAAGCCGGGTGGTGCTGCGCCACGCGCTGCGCAACGCGCTGGTGGTGGTGGTCGCACTGTTCGGCCTCGACATCGGCGCGCTGATCGGCGGCGGCACGCTGCTGACGGAGGTGGTGTTCGGCCTGCGCGGCATCGGCAAGCTGACCTATGACGCGCTGCAGAACCTCGATCTGCCGGTGGTGATGGCGGCGGTGCTGTATGCGTCATTTTTCGTCGTGCTGGCCAACGCCGCCGTGGATGCCGTGCAGGCGGCCCTCGATCCGCGGCAGCGGTGATGCCACATTCGGTCGTCCCGACCCGGAGGCTCTCATGCCCGCACTCGGCCGCGCCCTGCTCGACGCCCTCCGCCAGCATGGGGCGCGCGAGTTGTTCGGCATTCCCGGCGACTTCGTGCTGCCGTTCTTCAAGGTGATCGAGGACAGCGGCACCCTGCCGTTCTACACCCTGAGCCACGAGCCGGCCGTGGGCTTCGCCGCCGATGCCGCCGCCCGGTTCCACGGCAGCATCTCGGTCGCGGTCGCGACCTGGGGCGCCGGGGCGTTCAACCTGGTCAACGCCGTCGCCGGCGCCTACGCCGAGCGCGTGCCCGTCGTCGTCATCTCCGGCGCACCCGGCGTGCACGAGCGCGCCAGCGGCTGGGTGCTGCACCACACCAGCCGCACGGTCGATACCCAGACCCGCGTGTTCCGAGAGATCACCTGCGACCAGGCCGTGCTGGACGACCCGGCCCGTGCCCCCGCCGAGATCGCCCGCGTGCTGCGCAGCGCCCGCGAATACTCGCTGCCGGTCTATATCGAGCTGCCGCGCGACCTGGTCGGCGCCGAAGTGGAGGCCGTGCCCACCCTGCCGTCCAGCCCGGTGCTGCCGGCGGCGCTGGCAGAGGCGGGTGCCGAGATCCTGCGCCGCCTTCGGGGTGCTGCCAGCCCCTGCATCGTGGTGGACGTCGAGGTCCGCCGCTACGGCGTGGAGGACAAGGTGGCCGAGCTGGCCCGCCGGCTGGGCATCCCCGTCGTCAGCACCTTCACCGGCCGGGGCCTGCTGTCGGCGCATCGGGACGTGACGCGCGGCACCTACCTCGGCGCCGCCGGACAGCCGGCGGTGACGGCGCTGGTCGAGGGGTCGGACGCGCTGCTGCTGCTCGGCGTGATCCTGTCCGACACCAACTTCGCGCTCAGCGAGCGCCGGATCGACATGCGCCGCGCGATGCTGGCGATCAGCCGGCAGGTCCAGGTCGGCTACCACGGCTATCCCGACATCCCGCTCGACGCGCTGATCGACACCCTGCTGGCCCAGGTGGGCGCGGAGGCGGGCCATGTGCCCTGCGCCGTGCCGCCGGAACGCTACCCGGAGGGGATGCCCGCCGACGACGCGCCGATCTCGCCGAGCGACATTGCTGCGGCGGTCAACGACCTGTTCGCCCGGCACGGCCCCATGCCGATTGCCGCCGACATGGGGGATTGCCTGTTCACCGCGATGGAGATCCGCAACACGGAGCTGGTCGCGCCGGGCTACTACGCCGGCATGGGGTATGGGGTGCCGGCGGGCTTGGGCGCCTGCGTCGCGGCGGGGAGCCGCCCGATGATCCTGGTCGGCGACGGCGCGTTCCAGATGACCGGGTTCGAGCTTGGCAACTGCCGCCGCTACGGCTGGGACCCGGTTGTGGTCGTGTTCAACAACGCGTCCTGGGAGATGCTGCGGGTGTTCCAGCCGGAAAGCGCCTTCAACAACCTGGACGATTGGCGCTTCGCCGAGTTGGCGGGTCCGCTGGGCGGCGACGGCGTGCGGGTCGCGACCCGGCGCGCGCTGGCGGACGCCCTGGCCCGCGCCCACGCGACGCGGGGGCGCTTCCAACTGATCGAGGTCATGCTGCCGCGCGGCCAGACCTCGGACACGCTGGCCCGCTTCGTCGAGGGCTTCAAGGCGGCCCGCGAGCGGCCGACCACATAGGGAGAGCAACCATGTATGAAGGCATCCGCCATGTCGCCGTCCTCGGCACCGGCACCATCGGCGCAAGCTGGGCGGCCTACTTCCTGGCGCGCGGCCTGTCCGTCGCCGCCAGCGACCCGGCGCCGCACGCCGAAGGCTTCCTGCGCCATTTCGTCGAGACCGCCTGGCCGACGCTGGAGCGCCTGGGCCTGCACCCCGAGGCCGACCCGGCCCGCCTGACCTTCACCGCCGACCCGGTGGCCGCCGTGGAGGGCGCCGGCTGGGTGCAGGAGAACGGGCCGGAGCGCATCGAGGTGAAGGTCGCGCTGTTCGAGCAGGTCAGCGCCGCGCTGCCGCCGGACGCCGTGATCGCGTCCAGCAGCTCGACCCTGCTGCCCACCGTCATGCAGGCGCGGACCCGTCACCCGGAGCGCCTGGTGCTGGGCCACCCGTTCAACCCGCCGCACCTCATCCCGCTGGTGGAGGTCGTGGGCGGCGAGCGGACGGCGCCCGAGGCGGTGGAGCGCGCGATGCGGTTCTACGCGGCGGTCGGCAAGCACCCGATCCGCTTGAGGAAGGAGATGCCGGGCCACGTCAGCAACCGGTTGCAGGCGGCGGTTTGGCGGGAAGCGGCCTACCTAGTCGAGCAGGGCGTCGTCAGCGTGGCGGACGTGGACGCGGCGGTCAGCCAGGGGACGGGCCTGCGCTGGGCGATCATGGGGCCGATCATGACCTACCACCTGGGCGGCGGCGCCGGGGGCCTGCGCTACCTGATGGACCACATCACCGTGGACAAGCTGTGGCCGGAGCTGGGCACGCCGGAGATGACGCCCGCCTTCGAGCAGGCACTGATCGAGGGTGTGGAGGCGGCGGCGGGCGGCAAGCCGATCCCCGAGATGGCCGTGGATCGCGACCGCAAGCTGGTGGCGATCTTGGAAGGCTTGCGCTGATACGGGCGGCACCATTGATCGACCCGTGTGCGGTTGCTGATGGGTTTCACCCATCCTACGATGTGAAGCGCGTAGCGCGTAGTGAAACCCATCGGTGGATGACTATACCACAGGAGCGGCTAGCACCCGCCGCACCTCGGCCCGCAGCGCCGGCAGTACGTCGGTGACGAACCAGGGATTGTTCTTCTCCCACACGCCGGTCCGCCAGCTTGGGTGCGGCAGGGGAAAGTAGCGCGGCAGGTATTGCCGGAACTCCCGCACCCGGTCGGTCATCCGGCCCGGCCCCAGCGCATCGGCCTGGGCGTAGCTGCCGACCAGCAGGGTCAGCCGCAGGCTCGGCATTGCGTCCAGCAGGCGGCGGCGCCACAACGGCGCGCACTCCGGGCGCGGCGGGCAGTCGCCACCCTGCGGCAAACGACCCGGATAGCACAGCCCCATCGGCAGGATGGCGATGCGCGCGGTGTCATAGAATTCGTCCGGCGTCATGCCGAGCCAATTGCGCAGCCGCACGCCGGACGCATCGGTCCACGGCGTGCCGCTCAGGTGCACCTTGGTGCCGGGCGCCTGGCTGGCGATCAGGATGGTGGCGGTGGTGGAAACCCGCAGGATGGGCCGGGGTCCCAAAGGCAGCACGGCGGCGCAGTTGGTGCAGGCGCGGACCTGGGCCGCGAGATCGTCGAGTGTCATCAGCACTCTTATATGGAGAGAGGACGCCGGCTTCTCACCCCTACGACTCTTCGATCTCATTCCTCGATGCGCCGCCAGCCCGAAAGAAGCTGGCGGCTTGCCTTGCAGAAGGAATAAACGTTGCCGCCCTCGCCGCCCGGCTGGTCCGCATCGCGGCTGATCGGCACACCTCTCAGGTGGCAGAGCAGCAGGGCGCCGACACCCCCATGCGAGACGATGGTGACATCGCCCTCGGCCGACGCGAGGGACATCGCCCGCTCGACGGCTCTGACGATCCTGCGCTGCGCATCGGCCGCGCGTTCCCATCCGCGCACGCTGACGTCCGGCTGCGCAAAAAACTCGTCCGCGACGGCCTCGAACTCGATCCTCGGCAGATGGCCGGTGGCGGATCGTTCATTCTCGCCCAAGTCTTCGATGGCAACGGGGCTGATCCCGAGTTTTCCGGCCAGGACACCGGCCGCATCCATCGCTTTTCGTTCGGTGCTGGTGAAGATGGATTGCACCCCCGCAAGCCAGGGCTGTTCGGCCGCAAGGCGCATCCGCCGCATTCCAACCGCTGAAAGCGGCCAGTCCGGAACCGGCACCTTGGGGGTGATCACCACCTCCGGGTGCGTGATGAAGTGGACGCTGGCCATCACGCCAGCTCGTACTCGACCTCCGGCGTATAAACCGCCTGCTCCTTGCCCAGCCGCGAGCTGAACAGCGTGAAGTGCTCCACCAGCACCGGCTCGCTGCGGAACAGGTTGTGCCCGGCGACCCAGCCGGCGATCTTCGCCTCCGGCACGCCATCCATGCGCGCCAGCGTCACATGCGGCAGGAAGCGGCGGCGCTCCCGTTCCAGCCCGGCACGTTGCAGCGCGGTCTCGATCTTGGTTTGCAGGTGGTCGAGCTGCGGGTTGCGCTCCACCCCGGCCCACAGGCTGTTCACGCGCCCACCCTTCTCGAAGGTGCCGATGCCCGCCAGTTGCAGGGTGAAGCCCGGCGCGCGCAACGCCGCCAGCGCCTGGTCCACCTCCTCCGCCCGGTAGCCCGGCAGTTCGCCGATGAAGCGCAGGGTGACATGGTAGTTCTCCGGCGCGACCCAACGCGCGCCGGGCAGGCCACCTGCCATCCAGGACAGCCGCTCCCGCAGCGAGTGCGGCAGGTCGAGCGCCACGAAGAGCCGCATCACGCCCCCCGATTGGCCGCGGCGACCAGCCGTTCCATCATCGGCAGCAGCCGCGCGACCTCCTGGCGCACGCCTTGCGGGTTGGGGTGCATGCGGTCGCCCTGGTTCAAATCCGCTTCGCCCGCGATGCCCTCCAGGAAGAACGGGTCGTAAAGCAGGCCGGGCCGCTTGCCGAGCCGCTCGAACACCGCCCGGAACGCTGCGCCGTAGTCCGCGCCGAGATTGGGCGGCGCCAGCATCCCGGACAGCAGCACGGGCAGCCCGCGCGCCGCCAGCGCGTCCAGGATGGCGGTCAGGTTGGCCTCGGTTCCCGCCGGGTCGAGGCCGCGCAGGCCGTCATTGGCGCCCAGCTCGACAAACGCCGCGTCCGCG
>CAXTUQ010000073.1:0-6113 GCA_964247405.1 uncultured Acetobacteraceae bacterium | reverse complement strand
CCCGCCCACCGGCCGAGGTGTCGCCGGACACGGCGCCGTCGATCAGGGCCACGTCCAGCCCGCGGGCGCGCAGCGCCGCCTGCATCACCGCCTGGAACCCGTCCGTCTGCGCCAGGCCGTAGCCCGCCGTCAGGCTGTCGCCCAGCACGAGGATGCGGGTCGTGCGGGCCTGCGCCGGGCTGGCCGCCAAAAAAGCCAGCATGGCCAATGCTGCGATGTTGGCCGGCCAACGGCGCGCGCCATATGGGCCTGTCATGGACATATCGATGGCTCACCCTGCCTCTGCGCCCCTGGTGCGGGTGCGGGACCTGCGGCTGACCGTGCCCTCCGCGGCCGGGCCGGTCAATATTCTGGGAGGCGTCGATCTCGATATCGAGGCGGGGGAGGCCGTGGGCCTCGTCGGGCCGTCGGGATCGGGCAAGACCAGCCTGTTGATGGTGCTGGCCGGGCTGGAGCAGGCGACGGCGGGCAGCGTGCAGGTGGCGGGCCAGGAGCTGACGCGACTCGACGAGGACGCGCTGGCCCGGTTCCGCCGCGACCACATCGGCATCGTGTTCCAATCCTTCCACCTGATCCCGACCATGACGGCGCTGGAGAACGTGTCGGTGCCGCTGGAACTGGCCGGGGTGCGGGACGCGGAGGCGCGGGCGGCGCAGAGCCTGGCCTCGGTCGGGCTGTCGCACCGCTTCACGCACCTGCCGGGCCAGTTGTCCGGGGGCGAGCAGCAGCGGGTCGCGCTGGCCCGCGCCTTTGCGCCCGGCCCGCGCCTGCTGCTGGCGGACGAGCCGACCGGCAACCTTGACGTGGCGACCGGGCGGACGGTGATGGACCTGCTGTTCGGGATGCAGGCCAATGCCGGCACCACCTTGCTGCTGATCACCCATGACCCGGCGCTTGCCGGCCGCTGTGGCCGGCGGGTCCAAATCGCCGATGGCCGCGTGGGCGTGCCCGCGTGATCGCGCTGCGGTTTGCCCGGCGGGAGCTGCGCGGCGGCGTGCGCGGCCTGCGCATCGTGCTGGCGTGCCTGGCGCTCGGCGTCGGCGCCATCGCCGCGGTCGGCAGCCTGCGGGAAGGCATCGAGCGCGGCTTGGCGACCGAGGGTCGGCGCATCCTGGGCGGCGACCTCGAAATCCAGTCGGGCGCGCAGCCTTTGCCGGACACGCTGCGCGACTGGTTTCGCGCCCGGGGCGGCCAGGTTTCGGACGTAGTGCAGATGCGCTCGATGCTGGTCGTGCCGGGGCCGGGCGGCGGGTCCGGGGAGCGCCAGCTTGTCGAGCTGAAAGCCGTTGACCCCGCCTATCCCTTGGTCGGAGCCGCCGCCGTGTCCGCCGTGTCCGCCGGGTCGCTGCAGGACGCTCTGGCCGAGCGGGACGGGGTGGCCGGGCTGGTCGCGGAGCAAGTGGTGCTGGACCGCCTGGGCGTGCAGCCCGGCGCGACCCTGCGCCTGGGCCAGAGCACCGTGCAGGTGCGCGGCGTGCTGGTGACCGAGCCGGACCGGGTCGCGACGCCGACCATCCTCGGCCCGCGGGCGATGATCGGGGCGGCGGCGCTGCCGGCGACCGAGCTGGTGCAGCCGGGTTCGCTGCTGAACTACGACCTGCGCGTCGTGCTGCCGCCGGGCACGGACTCGGCGGCCACCACCGCGGCGCTCAGGGCCGCCTTTCCGGAGCAGGGATGGCGCATCCGCAACTCGACGGAGGCGGCACCCGGCGTCGCCCGTTTCATCGACCAGACCAGCCTGTTCATGACGCTGGTCGGCCTTACGGCGCTGCTGGTCGGCGGCATCGGGGTCGCGACCGGCGTACGGGCGTGGCTGGAAGCGCGGGCGCGCACCATTGCGACGCTGCGCTGCCTAGGCGCCTCCACCCGGACGATCTTCACGGTGTTCCTGATCCAGGTCCTGGCGCTGTCCGCCATGGGCGTGCTGATCGGCGTTGCCGTGGGGGCCGTGCTGCCGATCGTGGGGGTCAAGCTGTTTGGCGACGCGCTGCCGGTGCCGCCGCAAGCCGGGCTGTATCCGCGGTCCCTGGCCTTGGCGGCGGCATACGGGCTGCTGACCGCCGGGGCCTTCGCGCTTTGGCCCTTGGCGCGGGCGTCGCAGATCCCGGGGGCGGCGCTGTTCCGGGACGCGCTGCTGCCGGCGCGGCTGCGTGCCCGCCCTTGGCTGCTGCTGACCCAGGGCGCGTTGGTCGCGGCGCTGATCGGGCTGACGGTCGCGGCGTCGCCGGAGCGCGGGTTTGCCTTGTGGTTCTGCGGCGGCGCGGTGGCGACCCTGCTGCTGTTCCGCGTCGGCGGCGGCGTGCTGATGGCCTTGGCCCGGCGCGCGCCGCGGCTGTCGGCGCCCTGGGCACGGCTCGGCGTCGCCAACCTGCACCGGCCCGGCGCGGCCACGCCGTTGATGCTGGTGTCGCTCGGCCTCGGCCTGTCCACCCTGGCCGCTGTCGCGTTGATCCAGGGCAACATCCGCAACCAAGTCTTGGAGCAGCTTCCGGCCAACGCGCCGACCTTCTACTTCATCGATATCCAAAACGACCAGCTCGCCCGTTTCCAGCAGGTCCTCCACGCCCAGCCCGGCGTCGGCGACATCGCCGAGGTGCCGAGCCTGCGCGCCCGGCTGGTCGCGGTGAACGGGGTGCCGGCGGACCAGGTGCGCGCGACGCCCGAAACGCAATGGGCGCTGCGCGGCGACCGCGGCCTGACCTACAGCCGCACGGTGCCGGAGGGATCGCGCCTGGTCGCGGGCGAGTGGTGGCCGGCGGACTATGCCGGGCCGCCGCTGGTGTCGTTCGACGCCGGGCTGGCGCGGGGCTGGGGCGTCGGGATCGGCGACACGCTGCGGGTCAATGTGCTGGGCCGGGACATCGACCTGCGCATCGCCAACCTGCGGGACATCGCCTGGCGGTCGCTGTCCATCAACTTCACCATGGTCGCGTCGCCCGGCCTGCTGGAGCGGGCGCCGCACACGCACATCGCGACGGTGCGGGCGGCGGCGGCGGATGAGGGCGCGGTGCTGCGCGCGGTGACGGACGCGCTGCCGAACGTGTCGGGCATTCGGGTTGCGGACGTGCTGGGCGCAGTGGCGGCGCTGGTCGGCAAGATCGCGGCGGCGCTGGCGGCGACCGGGTCGGTCACGCTGGCCTCCGGGGCGCTGGTGCTGGTGGGCGCCGTGGCGGCCGGGCAGCGCCGGCGCATGGCGGAGGCGGTGGTGCTCAAGACGCTCGGCGCCACGCGGCAGCAGATCCGGGCGGCGTGGCTGGTGGAGTTCGGGCTGATCGGGGCGGCGGCCGGGCTGATCGCGGCGCTGGTGGGCACGCTGGCGAGTTGGGGCGTCGTGCGTTTCCTGATGCGGGCGGACTGGGTGTTCCTGCCGGGCATCCTGGCGGCAACGATTGGGGGGTGCGTCGTGTTGATGCTGGGCTTCGGCTACGCCGGGACCGCCTCGGCGCTGCGTGCCCGGGCTGCGCCTTTTTTAAGAAACGAGTAGCGCGCGGCGCAGAATCCGGTTCTCTCGATTTCGCTTGATCCAGAATTGGAATCAACCAACATACGCGGCACGGGCAGTCACGCCCACATGAGGAAAAGGATTATGGCTTTTATCCCCGACTCTCGAACCTACGCGCCCAGCGCGGCCGCAGACACTGCGGTACTCGACGCCGGGCTGCGCGCATATATGCTGCGCGTTTACAACTGGATGTCCTCGGGCCTGCTGCTGACCGGCATCGTCGCCTACGCCATCGCGAACACGAGCCTGATTTCGCTGTTCTACCAGCAGGTCATGACGCCGCGCGGCATCGCGATCCAGCCGACCATCCTGGGTTACGCCGCGATCTTCGCGCCGCTGGTGTTCACCATGGTGTTGAGCTTCGGCGTGAACCGGCTGTCGCGCTCGGCGACGCAGGCGCTGTTCTGGGCGTTCGCCGCGGCCATGGGCGCCTCGATCGCGAACATCTTCCTGATCTACAGCGGCGCCAGCATCGCCCGGGTGTTCTTCGTCTCGGCTGCGACCTTCGGCGCAATGAGCCTGTATGGCTACACGACGAAGTCTGATCTGACCAAGATGGGCAGCTTCCTGTTCATGGGCCTGATCGGCATCATCGTCGCGTCGCTGGTCAACATGTTCATCGGCAGCACCGCGCTGCAGTTCGCTATCAGCATCATCGGCGTGCTGGTCTTCGTCGGCCTCACCGCCTACGATACGCAGCGGATCAAGGGCGACTACCAGCAGTATGCCTATGCAGAGGGCACAGACATGGCGGCTAAGCGCAGCGTGTTCGACGCGCTGAGCCTCTATCTGAACTTCATCAACCTGTTCATGCTCCTGCTGCAGTTGTTTGGCAACCGCAACAGCAACAGCTAACTAAGCTGGCTTACGACAAAGGCCCGAGGGATCGCTCCCTCGGGCCTTTTTGTTGACGGCGCGGTGTTGCGAAGGCCCGCTTACTCCGCTTCCGTCGTGGCCTCCGCCTCTATCTCCGCTTCGACGTCGGCACCATCGGCGTCTTCCTCGACCGCCGCGCCCTTGACGATGGCCTTGAGCTTCTCGGCCAGCTTCAGCGACGCCGTCGCCTTGTCCGTGCCGTCCAGCGCGCCCATCTCGGCCGCCAGGCGGTCCATAGCGGCCTCGTAGATCTGGCGCTCGCTGAAGCTCTGGTCCGGCTGCCCGGCATTACGGTGCAGGTCGCGCACCACCTCGGCGATCTGCAGCGGGTCGCCGGAGTTGATCTTCTGCTCGTATTCCTGCGCCCGGCGCGACCACATGGTGCGCTTGATCCGCGCCCGGCCCTTGAGCAAGTCCAACGCCTTGTCGAACATCGCCCGCGTCGCAAGCTTGCGCAGCCCGGCCGTCCGCGCCTTGGCGACCGGAACCCGCAGCGTCATGCGGTTTTCCTCGAACGTGATGTGGATCAGTTCAAGCTTGTGCCCGGCAATCTCCTCCGTCGCGATCCGCTCGACCTTGCCGACACCGTGGGTCGGGTACACGACGTAGTCACCCTCCGCGAAGTCCTCCTTGGCAGCCATGGCACGCGGGGCGATCTGCGGCCGGCCGTGCATGCCGGGCATGTGGCCGGGCATCTTGGGCGGCGAGCGGAACGGCGGCTCGACCGTCTCCGGCAGGGGCTTTGCCTCGGCCGGGGCTGCCCCCGGCATCTCCGCCTCGGGGTCTGCTGGACTCGCATCGCCGGGCATGAGAGCAACCCCGTCTGGAACGTCGTCCTTGGCTGCTGCGGGCTTGGTCGGCACTTTTGTAACTCTCCTGGCCTGCAAAGCTGCGGAGGCCTGCTGAATGGGTTATGCGACGGCCAGCGGGCCGGCATTGCCGGCCGGTACTGTTCAGTACGAATTATCGCCGGCTAACGAAGCATAACACAATTTTTACAGGCCGTCACGGCACGGCTCCGTCAGGGCTTGCCAGGCTCCGGCGAGAACAACGTTTCCTTATCCGGCTTGTCCTTCCACTCGTCCGCGTCCGGCGGCGGCTCGCCCTTGCGGACGATGTTCGGCCATTCCAGCGAGTAGATGCGGTTGCGCTCGGCCCAGGCGGCAGCGCGGTCGTCGCTGTCCGGCACGATCGCCTCCGCCGGGCACTCCGGCTCGCACACGCCGCAGTCGATGCACTCGTCGGGATGGATCATCAGCATGTTCTCGCCGACGTAGAAGCAGTCCACCGGACACACCTCGACGCAATCCATGTATTTGCACTTGATGCAGTTCTCGGTGACCACGTAGGTCATCGCCAGCCCCTTCCACTTCCGGAACGCCAATGTTCCGGGGTTTGCCGTTAAGTGGGGCGATATGCGGTCCTTTCACCCCGGGCGCAAGCGGCGCGCGGCGGGGCGGGCCTGCGCATCACGGCGCATCGGCGATCTCCTCATACAGCGCCTGCGCTTCCGGCGCCGGGCCGCGCCGGCTGGCCAAGGACAGCACGCGGACCACCCGGACCTGCTGGCGCAACGGCAAGGTCACGACATCGCCGGGCCGCAGCCGGGCGTGCGGCTTGTCCGTCACCTGGCGGTTGATCCGCACGGACCCGCCCGCGACGAGGCGCGCGCAATCGGACCGCGCCTTCATGAAGCGCGCGCACCACAGCCACTTGTCCAGGCGCTGCCAGACCT
>CAXTUQ010000072.1:10880-14895 GCA_964247405.1 uncultured Acetobacteraceae bacterium | reverse complement strand
GCAGCACCTTGAGCAGCGACACCAAGGCGGGCGAGGCGCGCGGGCCGTCCTTGGCGCGCGGCGATTCCGGCAGCGCCGCATCGGGCAGCGCCGCCGCCTCCTGCAGCGCCGCCACCAGCCCGGCGCCGCTCCGCCCCTCCGCGAAGCCGCGGGAAATGCCGCGGACGCGGGCCAGCGCCTCGGCGCTTGTGGGGGCGGTGGCGGCGATCTCCAGCAGGCTTTCGTCTTTCAGGAGGCGCTGCCGGGGGATGTTGACCCGCTGCGCTTCCCGCTCCCGCCAGGCGGCGGCGGCGCGCAGCAGGCCGAGCATCCGGCGGTTGGCCGTGCGCGGGCGCAGCCGTTCCCACATGGTTTCCGGCTCCGGGCGGTAGGTGCCGGGCTGCGCCAGCACCGCCATCTCCTCCGCCACCCAATCGAGCCGCCCGTCCCGCGCCAGCTTGTCGGTCAGGCGCTCATAGACCTGGCGCAGGTAGGTCACGTCCGCCGCGGCATAGGCGACCTGCGCCGGGGACAGCGGGCGGGCGGACCAGTCGCTGAACCGGTGCGCCTTGTCGATCTGCCCGCCGGTCAGCGCGCCCACCAGCGCGTCATAGCCGACCTGGTCGCCAAAGCCCGCCACCATGGCCGCGACCTGCGTGTCGAACAGCGGCGCCGGCACTTGGCCGAAGCGTTCCAGGAAGATCTCCACATCCTGCCGCGCCGCGTGGAACACCTTGGCCACGCCCGCATCCGCGAGCAGCGCGCCGAGCGGCGCCAGGTCAAGGCCCGGCGCCAGCGTGTCGATCACCGCGACATCCCGCTCGCCCGCCAACTGCACGACGCAGAGTTCGGGGTAGTAGGTGCGCTCCCGCATGAACTCGGTGTCGATGGTGACGAACGGCTCGGCCGCCAGGCGCCCGCACAGCGCCGTGAGCGCGGCCGTGTCGGTGACGAGGACGGGGTCGGCGAAGGCGGGCGTGGGGCGTGACATTGCACGTATGTAAGGGCCGCACCTTGACACCGCAAATGCCCGCGGTTTGTGTGCCGCATCTTTTGGGATCGACCGCCATGCACGCCTACCGCACCCACACCTGCGGCGCCCTTCGCGGCCCGGACGCCGGGCAGACGGCCCGGCTGTCCGGCTGGGTGCACAGCAAGCGCGACCATGGCGGCCTGCTGTTCATCGACCTGCGCGACCATTACGGCATCACCCAATGCGTGCTGCCGGCCGGCACGCCCGGCTTCGACACTGCCGACGCGCTGCGGGTCGAGAGCGTCGTGACCGTCACCGGGGAGGTCGTGCCGCGCAGCCCGGCCACGGTGAACCCGCGCCTGCCCACCGGGGAGATCGAGCTGCAGGTGCGGGAGGTCGCGGTGCAGTCCGCCGCCGACGTGCTGCCGATCCAGGTGGCGGGCGACCAGCAATACCCTGATGACCTGCGCCTGAAGTACCGCTTCATCGACCTGCGGCGCGACAAGGTGCACCGCAACCTCATGCTGCGCGCCGGGGTGATCGCCAGCCTGCGGCGCCGCATGATGGAGCAGGGGTTCACCGAGTTTCAAACCCCGATCCTCACCGCCAGCAGCCCGGAAGGGGCGCGCGACTTCCTAGTGCCGTCGCGCAGCCATCCCGGCACCTTCTACGCCCTGCCGCAGGCGCCGCAGCAGTTCAAGCAGCTCGCAATGGTGGCCGGGTTCGATCGCTATTTCCAGATCGCGCCCTGCTTCCGCGACGAGGCCAGCCGCGCCGACCGCAGCCCCGGCGAGTTCTACCAGCTCGATTTCGAGATGAGCTTCGTCACGCAGGAGGACGTGTTCGCCGTGCTGGAGCCGGTGATGGCCGGGGTGTTCGAGGAGTTCGGCGGCGGGCGCACGGTGACGAAGCCGCCGTTCCCGCGCATCCCGTACGAGCAGGCCATGCTGGAGTACGGCTCGGACAAGCCGGACCTGCGCAACCCGCTGCGCATCGCCGACGTAACCAAGCAATATGCCGGGTCGGGCTTCGGCCTGTTCGCGCGCATCGCGGCGTCGGGCGGCATCGTGCGGGCCATTCCGGCGCCGGGCGCCGGGTCGCGCCCGCGCGGCTTCTTCGACAAGCTGAACGAATGGGCGCGGGAGCAGGGGGCGGGCGGCCTCGGCTACATCATCTTCGAGGAGGATGGCGGGCGCGGCCCCATTGCCAAGAACCTGGAAGCCGAGCGGATCGAGGGCATCCGCGCCGCCTGCGGCCTCCGGCCCGGCGATGCCGTGTTCTTTGCCGCAGGCCAACGGGACGAGGCGGCGAAGTTCGCGGGCCAGGTCCGCACCCGGCTCGCGCAGGAACTGGGCCTGATGGAGCAGGACTGCTTCCGCTTCTGCTGGGTCACGGACTTCCCGATGTACGAGGTGGTCGAGGAAACCGGGGCCATCGACTTCAGCCACAACCCGTTCAGCATGCCGCAGGGGGGGTTAGAGGCGCTGAACACCCAGGACCCGCTGACGGTCAAGGCGTTCCAGTACGACATCGTCTGCAACGGCATCGAGCTTTCGTCGGGCGCGATCCGCAACCACCGCCCGGACATCATGGTGCGTGCCTTCGAGATCGCCGGCTACACCGCGGCCGACGTGGAAGCGCGGTTCGGCGGCATGTTGGCGGCCTTCCGCTACGGCGCGCCGCCGCACGGCGGGTCGGCGCCTGGCATCGACCGAATGGTGATGCTGCTGGCCGACGAGCCGAACATCCGCGAGGTCATCCTGTTCCCGCTGAACCAGCAGGGGGAGGACCTGATGATGGGCGCCCCGGCGCCCGTGGATGCGAAGCGGCTGCGCGAGTTGTCGCTGCGGCTCGACCTGCCGCCGCAGGCGAAACCGCAGCCCTGAAGTCCTGCCCTCCAAGACCGCATCCTCAAGGCTGCCACGTTCAAACCGGCACCATGCCGGGCCATGGACCGACGCGCTGCTCCAGGGCTGGCCCTGTCAGCGTTACGGTGGCCTTGGTCCGAAACTGAACCATTGCGTGTTCCGCATCCCGCTTCCAAATTCGGCATCAACCCCTGCGACGCAGGACCCGAGTCAGCAACAGCGAGGCGCGCCCGCCATATGTCCCCAAAGCCGCTGCTCCCCTCGCAGAGAAACCCCGCGCCACGACAAAGGCCTGGGAACCGCTGCTCGGGCGGCTGGACCCGGGAGGCGCGCATGACACGTTGCGCCGTCATCCTTGCAGTGTGCCTGCCCCTTCTCGGCGGCTGCAGCGCCGTTTACCCCGCCCATCCGCCCGTGCCGCCCATCCGGGCGGAATGGGTTCCCGCGCCGCCGCCATCCTCCACCGTTATGATCTGGCAACCCGGCCATTACGACTGGAACGGCACCAGCTATGTCTGGGTCCCCGGCGAGTGGGTGGCCCGGGACGGCCACGGCACGCTATGGCAGGACGGATACTGGCAGCAGAACAACCAAACGTCGATGTGGGTCCCCGCACACTGGATTTAGATGTTCAGTCCCATAGGCGGCTACGGCCCCGGGTGAAAAACCCGGACCCCGTTGGCGTCGACCGCGTATGAGCCGATGTAGCGCGGCGGCGGGCTGTCCGGCGCCGTCCAAGAGCCGAATGCCGGCTGAGAGGGCGCCCATTCGTCGTCCCGCGGCGGCGCAGCCTGGTCCCTCGCTTCCCTGAGCCGGCGTATCCGGCTGTTCAGCGCCGCCATCGCCGCAGCGCGCGACGGGGCAGTGGGGGCACCCGGCCGTCCGAGGCTCCGCGCCACGCCGGTCTGCGGCTCCGGCGGCCGGGGGTCCTCGGGCAAGCCGGACCTGGGCTGCGACCGTACGGTGACAACAGGGTTGGGCGCCCCTGCAGGCGGCGCGGGCTGCTCGCCGGGCGGCGACCCTTGGGCTGCACCCTGCTGGGCTGCACCCTGCGCGCCGCCGGCCATGGCAGGCGGGTCCGGGGGCAGGGCGTCCGACGCCGCGGGAACCGGCTCCGGGTCGGCGCGGGATGCAACGCCAGCCCCGGGCATCCCTGGTGCGGAAGCGTCCGGTGACGTGGGCGGCTGAACAGATG
>CAXTUQ010000072.1:1174-10870 GCA_964247405.1 uncultured Acetobacteraceae bacterium | reverse complement strand
GCCGTGCCGAGCGGCAGCGCGATCAGCAGGGCCAGCGCGAGCGAGGCGAGCGCGCCGAGCAGCAAGGCCCGGGAACGCCTGCCGCCGGAGACTGCCGGCCTTTCTGTGCCGAGGAGCGGCGCCGCGGTTCCCCCGGCCCATGGCGCCGGATCGTCAGGGGCGGCGGGCAGAACCGACGGCGCGTCCGCGCCCTCGTCCTCGGTGATCGGCGCGGCCAAGGCCAGGACCGGGCCGGCCGTCAGCCGCGTCCGAAGCCCCGCGAACTCCTTGGCGTCCAGCGCATCGAGGAACGCCTGCGTCCCGCAGAAGACAAGCTGCAGGTGCGGTGCAGTGCGGCTCGCGAACTGGATGTAGCGAAGCGCCGGGTGCGAAAGGGTCTCTGCATCGCCGGCCAGCAGCACGATGCGGTCGCATGTCCCATCGAGCTTTGTCAGCGCCTGGAAGCTTCGGCTGAGCACCGCATCATCCGGCATGGATGCGGCGAGGCTGCTTGGCAGCACCTCGGTCGCCCAAAGGGTCCGGATGCGCCGACCGGACAGGCAGTCGGCCACCAGGTCGAGCAGCACGCGCGCCCCGTCGCCCCCGGCGATCAGGGCCGCGTCGGCGCCGCGATGGACCCGGTCCAACAAGAGGCGGAGTGCGTCCGGCTGGTTGACCGGCTGGGCTGCGCTCGACATGTACACGGTAGTTCCTGCCTTCGCTGCGTTCTTGCCACTTGCGACATAAAGGGGCCGGGGTCCGCCGATTCCAGACGTGGCCCTGCCGAGGCTGGCCGATCCCCAAACGGCTGCGCGGTTCCGGGCGGCGGCCGCACCGCCGCGCTGTGCCTGGCTTGCAACAACGGCGGAGAAATGCGCGGCCGGTTCACCGCAGGCGCGAACAAGGGACGGCGCATCGGTGTAACAACGGCGCACATGCGGCTGCAGGCCGAGTCACTGTTGAGGAATGCCACATGCCGCTTCGCGCGACCTTGCTGACGGCGACCCTGCTGGCCGCCCCATTGCTGGCGGTGCCCCTGGCCGTTCGGGCACAGCCCATTGACGGGGTGTACGTCGGCGTCGGCGCCGGCGTCAATTTCCTGCAAGACGAGCGGGCGCGCTTCGCCGGCGTCGCTGGGTCGGGCGCCGGCTTGGCCGACGCGCGGCTGCGGTTCGATCCCGGCTTCCGCACCCTGGCCAGCGTGGGCTACGGCTTCGGCAACGGGCTGCGGCTTGAGCTCGAGGGGGATTATTTCCGCAACAGCCTGTCCCGCGCCGGAGAGGCCACCTCGGGCGGCGCGTCCAACGGGCTTGCCGGCCGGCCGATTTCGGCGCGGGGCACCGAGGAAAAGTATGGCGGGTTCGTCAACGCCTTGTTCGACCTCAACCCCAACCTGCTGGGCCTGGGTTCGCTGCCGTTCGCCATTACGCCCTATCTCGGCGCCGGGGCGGGCTACCTGCAATCGCATAACCAGGACGTGCAGATCGCCAGCCCCGGCCAGTTCCTGATCCGCAGCACCGGCAGCGGCGGCAACTTCGCTTACCAGGGCATCGTGGGGCTTGCGTTCCCGATCGACGTGGTGCCCGGCCTGGCCGTCACCGCCGAGTACCGCTTCACCGGCATCGCCGCGAACCGCGCCGCCCAGGGGCAGTACTTCGCGCCGAACATCGCTGGCCGCGAGCGGATCACGGGGCGCGACGAGTTCAACCACCGCATCATGGCCGTGGCCCTGCGCTACGCGTTCAACTACCCGCCGCCGCCCTCGCCGGTGCCGGTGGCCCCTCCCACCACCGCGGCGGAAGCGTCGCGCACCTACCTCGTGTTCTTCGACTGGGACCGCGCCGACCTTACCGACCGCGCGCGCCAGATCGTCGCCGAAGCCGCCAACGCCTCCACCCGTGTGCGGACCACCCGGATCGAGGTGCAGGGCAACGCCGACCGCAGCGGCACGCCCGCCTACAACCAGGGCCTGTCGCTGCGCCGCGCGCGCGTCGTGGCGGCCGAGCTGATCCGCCTCGGCGTGCCGCAGTCCGAAATCGCCGTGCAGGGCTTCGGCGACACCCGCCCCCTGATCGCCACGGCGGCCGGGGTGCGCGAGCCGCAGAACCGCCGCGTTGAGATCATCCTGCGGTAAGAGGGCGCGAGCGCGGGCCTCTCCCATCCGATCGCTCCGGCGAAGCCCTGGCGCGGAGGGGCGGACGGGCCTATGTCCAGCAGCGGACCTGTTTCGGAGCAACCGCAGTGCGCCTGCGCCTTCTCGCCGCCCTTCTCGCCCCCCTTCTCTCCCTGGGCGCCCTGAGCCTGCCGGCGCTCGCCGCCGACCCGGTGCCGCTTGCCGCCCACCGCGCGCTGTACCGCCTCAAGATGGACAGCGCCCGCGGCGACGTGCAGGCCGCCAGCGGCACCATGGCCTACGAGATCACCGATGCCTGCGACGGCTGGGCGACCCGGCAGCGCCTGTCGCTCAACATCACCAACAACGATGGCCAGGAGATCGAGCTGGTGTCGGACTACGCGACCTGGGAAAGCAAGGATGGGTTGTCCATGCGCTTCCGCATGAGGCAGACCACCGACACCGCCGTCACCGAGGCAGTGGAGGGCGACGCCTCCCTCGACAAGACCGGCGGCCCCGGTACCATCCGCTACAGCGTGCCGGAGGAACGCACGATGCCGATCCCGCCCGGCACCGTGTTCCCCATGGCGCACACCGCCGCCATCATCGCCGCCGCCGAGGCCGGCAAGCGCTTCATCACCCTGCCGATCTTCGACGGCACCGGCGACAAGGGCACCCAGGACAGCTCGGTGGCGATCACCAGCTGGAGCCCCAAGCCGACGGACTCGCCCTATCCGGACCTGGCGAAGCTGCCGAGCGGCCGGGTGCACATCGCTTTCTTCGACCGCACCCTCAAGCCCACGAACGACTCCAAGCCCGCCGGCAGCCCGGACTACGAGGTCGGCATGAAGTATTGGGCCAATGGCGTCGCCGATGACCTGACCATGGACTTCACCGACTTCGTGATGCTGGGCAAGCTCAGCGAGTTCTCGATCCCCGAGCCGCATTGCTGACACGCTCCGCGCCAGGCCGCGCCGTCGTCACCGGGGCGACGGGCGGGTTAGGCTACGAGACGGCGGCGGGCCTGGCGCGGGCTGGGGCGCAGGTGGTGCTCGCCGGGCGCGATGCCGCCAAGGGACAGGCCGCGCTGGCCCGGCTGCGGCGGGACGTGCCGGGCGCTTCCGTCGAGTTCGAGATGCTGGACCTGGCTAACCTTGCCTCCATCCAAGCCTTCGCCGGGCGAATGCTGGCGGCGGGACAGGCGCTGGATACGTTGGTCAACAACGCGGGCATCATGGCGCCCCCGGCCCGGCGCACCACCGCGGACGGGTTTGAGCTGCAGTTCGGCACCAACTACCTCGGCCACTTCGCGCTGACCGCCCGGCTGATGCCGGCGCTGCTGCGGGCCGAGGCGGGCGCGCGCGTGGTGCAGGTCAGCAGCGTCGCGCACCGCCGGGGCCGCATCGCGTGGGACGACCTGCAAAGCGAGCGGCACTACAATCCTTGGACGGCCTACAGCCAGAGCAAGCTCGCGATGCTGATGTTCGCGCTGGAACTGGCCCGGCGGGCCAAGGCGCAGGGCTGGCCCCTGGTGAGCGTCGCGGCGCATCCGGGCTGGGCGGCGACGGACCTGATCGCCAATGGCCTCGGCGACGGCAGCCCGGGGGTGAAAAGCCGCCTGCTGGACGCGGGATTCCGCCTGGTCGCGCAGTCGGCCGCGGACGGGGCGCGGCCGTTGGTCTTCGCCGCCGCCTCGCCGGACGCGCAGGCAGGCGGCTACTACGGCCCGGCGGGATTCCGCGAGATCAAAGGCCCGCCCGGCCCGGCACGCGTCATGCCGCAAGCCCAGGACGCTGCCGCGGCAGCGCGGCTATGGGCTGTGTCGGAGACGCTGACGGGCGTTAAATTTCCACGATAAGGCTTGCCCGCCCAAAGCCTGAAAGCGTTCCGGCTTCCTGCGGGGAGGGGACACCGTGCCGGGGGCATTCGCCCGCGAGTAGCGTTCGACGATGTAGAGCGGGCGTTGCTTGGTCTCGTTGAACACGCGCCCGAGATATTCCCCGATCACGCCCAACGCCATGAGCTGCATCCCGCCCAGGAACAGGATGAAGGTCAGAAGGCTCGGGTAGCCCGCCACCTCGTTGCCGAACAGCAGTGCGCGCCCCACCACGACCGCGCCGTACACCAGGGCCAGCACGGCGATGCCCATCCCCGCGTAGGTCGAGATCCGCAGCGGGACCACGGTGAAGCTCGTCACCCCTTCGAGCGCGAAGTTCCACAGCCGCCAGTAGCTCCACTTCGAGTGGCCGGCCTGGCGCGGGGCGCGGTCGTAGGGCACGGCCTTGCTGGGGAAGCCCACCCAGGCGAACAGCCCCTTCATGAACCGCTGCTGCTCACGCAGCGACACCACCGCTTCCACCACGCGCCGGCTCATCAGCCGGAAGTCCCCCGTGTCCCGCGGCATCGGCACATGGCCGACCCGCTCCATCACCCGGTAGAACGCCGCGGCGGTTGCCTTCTTGATCCAGGTCTCGCCGTCCCGCGCCCGGCGCTGGGCATAAACCACGTCGTAGCCGCCCCGCCACTCCGCCGCCAACGCTTCGATCAGCTCCGGCGGGTCCTGCAAGTCGGCGTCGATCACCACCACGGCGTCGCCTGCGGCGTGGTCGAGGCCGGCGGTCATCGCGATCTCCTTGCCGAAGTTGCGCGCCAGGTTGAGGATGCCGACGCCCGGGCCGACCTCATGCAGGCGGCGCAGCACCGAAAGGCTGCCGTCCGTGCTGCCGTCGTTCACGTAGATCACCTCCCACCGGCCCAGCCGGCGCATGGCGGCGGACAGGCGGCGGTGGAACTCGGGCAAGCCCTCGGCCTCGTTGAACACCGGCACCACGACGGAGAACACGGGACGCGCCGGCATGGGGCTGGCCCCGCCGTCTGTTGAGGCCGGGGTCACGGCGTCAGCGCCAGCACGGCCGGGTCGTCGCGGGAACAGAGCAGCAGGCCCCCGAAGCGGCGGCACAGCCGGTCGTCACCGGGCACCAGCAGCCGGGTGTCCGCCGCCGCGGGCGGCAGGATCACCCGCAGCTCATGTGGCCGCCAGGGCTGGCCCAGCACCGCGGCGGCGTCGCAAGCGAGAACTGGCTGGGACCGCGCCAGGTACATCGTGTTGACTTTCGGCGCCGTGTTGGACGCCAGCAGCAGGACCTGCATGAACCGGGCATCGCCGCCGTCCACGCCGCATTGGAAGGTCGGCCACAGCGTCACGCGGTCATGCGCGGCAATGATGGGCGACAGCGCGGGGGCGTCGATCACCCATCGCTGCGGGAGCAACCAGAACTGAAGGTAGACCCGGTTCTGCTGCATGTCCGCCGCTTGCAGCGCCACCGCCGCCAGCAGCACCGGCGCCGCCGCCCGCGTCGGCAAGCCCCTCGCCACGGCCGCCACCGCCCCAATCAGCAGCACGTAGGCCACCGGCCAGAAGAACCGCCCCGTCACCCGGAACTGCTGCACGAAGGCCGGGATACGCTCGATGTGCAGCAGGCGGTAGGGGCCGAGATAGGCGGTCCCGCTGGCCGCGAACAGCGTCAAGCCGGGGAGCACCAGCAGCAGCCCGCCATGCCGGCGCCACTGGATGCCGCCGCGCCCCGTGGCGGCCAGCACGCCCGCGACCGCCAGCAGCGCCAGCAGGCCGGCGCCGAGGTATTGGTAGCCATGTCGGGGAACAGCGAGGCCCGGCGGGGCGCCAGCGGCGCCAGCAGGTTCATGGAAAACAAGCCGTAGCCCAGCGGCGTCGCCGTGCCGCCGAACCCCAGCGCAACCGCCGCGGCACCCGTGCCGGCCAGGGCGAGAGCCAGCCAGGCCGCGGCAGGCCACCAGCGCTGCCCGGCCAGCAGCAGGCTGAGCGGCCCGGCCAGCAGCACCGCCGCGACCATCGCCATCAGGTACGGATGCACCAGCAGGCTGGCCAACATCAGCGGCACGCAGGCCCACCAGCCCCGGCCCGTCCGGACCAGCCGCAGGTACAGCCCGATGGCCAGCAGGATCAGCGCGTGGGTGCACAGCGCCGTGTGCCCGAACCGGACCAGCAGCGTGGGCAGCAACGACAGCGCCGCCACCGCAAGCGTGCCGGGCCAGCCCTGCACCCCGGCGCCGCTCAGGGCGTAAACCGCCGCGGCCGGCTGCAACAGCCAGACCAGGGCAACCCAGGCTTCCTGCAAGTAGAAGCCCGGCGGCAGCCAGGCCCGGAACGGCTTCAGCACCAGCAGCGCCAGCGGCAGGCTGTCCGTCAGCGCGACGTTCACCCCGGCCAACGCGCCCACGTTCAGCGGCGGCCAGCCCCAGGGCGATGCGAGGAAGTAGCGCTGCGCGACCATGCCTTGCGCCCGGTCGCCCCATTGGGCGACGCCGCGGAAATCTGCCGGAAACAACACCGCCATTGGGAACAGCGGAACGACGAACAATGCGCCGATGGCCAATGCCGCGGCATAGGCCAACAAGGATTTCGGCTTCATCGGCCTGCACTAGACAATTCCGGCTGATTGAACAATCAACCGGCGCCATGCTTATGCGGCGGCGGAACACTTGTTTGTCAAATTGATGGCGGACCAAGCCTCAAGCCACCGGGCTTGCGGCGGCCTTTGCCTCGATGCTGTCCCAGATCGCCGCCGCCAGGTCGGTGCCGTCGAACCGGGCGATCTCCTGCAAGCCGGTCGGCGAGGTCACGTTGATCTCCGTCAGGCAATCACCGATCACGTCGATGCCCACGAAGATCAGGCCGTGGTCGCGCAGGTATGGGCCGATGCGCCGGCAGATTTCCTGCTCGCGCTCCGTCAGCGTTGACGCCTCGGGCCGACCGCCGACGTGCATGTTGGACCGCGCCTCGCCCGCCGCCGGCACGCGGTTCACCGCGCCCATGGGAACGCCGTCCACCAGAATAATCCGCTTGTCGCCCCGGCGCACGGCCGGCTCGTAACGCTGCACCATCAGCGGCTCCCGCGACCGGGCGGAGTGCATTTCCAGCAGGGACGCCAGGTTCTCGTCATCCGGCTTGATGCGGAACACCCCGACGCCGCCGTTGCCGAACAGCGGCTTGACGATGATATCCTGGTATCGCGCCCGGAAGTCGCGGATCGCCTCGGGGTCCCAGGTGATCAGCGTGGGCGGCATCAGGTCCGGGAAGTGGGTGACAAGCAGCTTCTCCGGGCTGTCCCGCACCCATTTCGGGTCGTTCACCACCAGCGTCTGCGGGTGGATATGCTCCAGCATGTGGGTGGCGGTGATGTAGGCCATGTCGAACGGCGGGTCTTGGCGCATCAGCACGATGTCCATGCCTGCGAGGTCGATCATCTCCGCCGGGCCGAACCGGTAATGGTTGCCGGCCACGCGCTGCACCTCCACCGGACGGGCGCGGGCCAGCAGGCGTCCGGTGCGCGACTCCCCTTTGCCCTCGTGCAGCGACATGTGGCGCACGTCGTAGTGCCACATGGCATGGCCGCGCTTCTGCGCCTCCAGCATCAGGGCGAAGGTGCTGTCGCCGTCGATGTTCACGGTCTCGATCGGGTCCATCTGGACCGCGACCTTCAGCGGGCTGGTCATGCTGCGCCTCGTTGTTGCCGCCGCTCCGTAGCAGGTGTTCAGGCCGCGGGCACGCCCTTGCTCGTGCTGTATTCAAAGTGCAGCGCCGTGTCGGGGTGCACGATGGGGTGGATCGCGTGGGCGGCCATGGCGCCCTCGCTGAATCCTTGCAGGATCAGCTTCAGCTTGCCTGGATAGGTCGCGATGTCGCCGATGGCGAACACGCCGGGCACCGAGGTTTCACAGCTCGACGGCGTGACCTGCACGTGGCTGCGCTCCAGGTCGAAACCCCAATCGGCGATGGGGCCGAGATCCATCGACAGGCCGAAGAACGGCAGCAGCGTATCCGCGTCGAGATGCCGGGTCTGCCCATCCATGGTCGCGACCTCCACCGCCTCCAGTGCACCGCCGGCGCCGTGCAGGGCGTGGAGCTGATACGGCACGACCATCTCGACCTCGCCCCGGGCGGCGGCTGCGTCGAGCTGGGCCGCCGTTTCCGGCGCGGCACGGAACTTCGCCCGGCGGTGCACGACATAGACCTTGGCCGCCACGTCCTTCAAGGACAGCGCCCAGTCCACCGCGCTGTCGCCGCCGCCGGCGATCACCACGCGGCGGCCGCGGAAATCCTCCCGGCGGCGGCAAGCGTAGCGGACCGCGCCCGTCGCCTCGAATGCCGGAAGGCCGGCGAGCGGCGGGCGGTTCGGGCCGAACGCCCCGGCGCCGGCGGCGACCACCACCGCCTTGCAGCGGATCTCGTCGCCCTCGTCGGTGCCCAGCACGAATTGCCCGGCCTGCCCCTGCAAGCGGTCCACGCGCCGCCCCAGCAGGCGCGGTACATTGAAGGGCTGGATCTGCTGCTCCAGGTTGGTGATCAGGTGCCCGGCCGCAATCGCCGGGTGCGCCGGGATGTCGTAGATCGGCTTCTCCGGATACAGCGCGGTGCACTGCCCGCCGACCTCCTCCAGCGCGTCGATCAGCGTGGAGCGCAGCTTCAACATGCCGCACTCGAAGGCGGCGAACAGGCCGACAGGGCCTGCGCCGATGATGGCGACGTCGGTTTCGATGAGGTCGGGCATCCCGGGTAGGTAAACACGACGGCCGCCACATCAAGCCATTTGCCGAACGTTGCCGGAAAGCGCAGATTGGCGGGGTGCAGTCCCTCGCGATTCTCCTGCCCGGCCTCGACGCGACCGAGGCGCTGGCCGGCCGCATCGCCTGGCTGCTGCGGCCCGGTGATGCAGTCCTGCTCGAAGGCCCGCTCGGCGCCGGCAAGAGCGCCTTGGCCCGCGCGCTGCTCCGTGCCCTGCTGTCCGACCCGGCGCTTGAGGTGCCAAGCCCAAGCTATACCCTGGTCCAGCTCTATGACGCGCCGGTCGGCCCGGTGCACCATTTCGACCTTTGGCGGCTGGACGGCCCGGCCGCGGTGGCCGAACTCGGCTGGGACGACGCGCAGGACGGCGTTGTGCTGGTCGAGTGGCCCGACCGGCTGGGCGGCCTGCGCCCGGACCATGCCTTGACCATCACCCTCAGCCTTGCGGACGGCGACGCCCGCCGGGCGGTGCTGACCGGCTGGCCCGGGCGGCTGGAGCAGCTTGCATGAACCTCCGCACCATCCCGCCGCATGTGCCGTTCCTGGACGCGCTGGCGGCCTACTGGTTGGACCGCGCCGGGCCGGACCCGCTCGCCGCGGCGGACGGCCTGATCCTGCTGCCGACCCAGCGTGCCGCCCGCGCTCTGAACGAGGCGTTCCTGCGCCAATCCAACGGCCGCCCGATGCTGCTGCCGCGCATCGCCGCCCTGGGCGCGTTGGACGAGGCGCCGCTGGCGCTGGCCGGCGCCCTCGACCTGCCGCCGGCGGTGGACGGCGCGCGGCGGCTCGCGGTGCTGACCCGGCTGGTGATGGCGTTGGAGGGCCAGTTCGGCGCACCCGGCACCGCCGACCGCGCCTGGCAGCTCGCGATGGAGCTGGCCCGCCTATTGGACGAGGCGCATCGGTCCGAGGTGCGCCTGGCCGACGCGTTGCCCGCCGCGGCCGAGGCCGGCTATGCCGAGCATTGGAGCCGCACCATCGAGTTCCTGCGCATCGTGAC
>CAXTUQ010000072.1:0-1164 GCA_964247405.1 uncultured Acetobacteraceae bacterium | reverse complement strand
GCTGGACGCGGCGGAGCGCGGCATCAAGCTGCTGGACGCTCAGGCGGCTGCGTGGTCGGAGTGTCCGCCCGACTGCCCGGTTGTCGTCGCCGGCACCACCGGCGGCATCAAAGCCGTGGCCCGGCTGATGCGCGTCGTCGCCGGAATGCCGAAGGGCATGGTGGTCCTGCCGGGCCTCGACCTCGAAATGCCGGACGCCGTGTGGGAGCAGCTTGACCCCGGGCATCCGCAATGCGGGATGCAGCGGCTGCTGATCAATCTCGGCGCCATCCGCGGCGACGTGCAGCCTTGGGGTGAACCGGAGAACACGCCGGCTGTCTCCCCCGGCCGCGATGCCGCGCTGTGCCAGTCCTTGATGCCCGCGCAGGCGCTGGGCGGCTGGCGCGTGCCTGCGACCCCGGACATCGAGGGCCTCACGCGGCTGGAAGCGGCGGACCAGCAGGAGGAGGCGGTCGCCATCGCCCTCGCGCTGCGCGAGGCGTTGGAGAAACCGCACGCCCGCGCCGTGCTGGTGACGCCGGACCGGCAGCTTGCGGTGCGGGTGGCGGCGGAACTGGGACGCTACGGCGTGATCGTCGATGACAGCGCCGGGGAGCCGCTGTGCGACACGCCGCCGGGCGCGTTCCTGCGATTGCTGGCCCATGCCGTTGCTGATGGCCTGGCCCCGGTGGCGCTGCTGTCCCTGTTGAAGCACCCCTTGGCGGCGCTCGGCCTGCGCCCGGCGGAGGCCCGGCAGGCGGCGCGACGGCTGGAGCTTGCGTGCCTGCGCGGCCCGGCGCCGGCACCGGGGATCACAGGGCTGCGCGCGGTGCTTGACCAGCAGACGGCGGCGGACCCCGCGGCGCTGGACCTGCTCGACCGCCTCCATACCATGCTGCAGCCGATCTTCCGCATCGCCAACCGCACCGACGCGACCCCGGCGGAGGCGCTGGCGGCGCTGATCGAGTGCGCCGAGGCGCTGGCGGACACCGACGAGCTGTCCGGCGCGCTGCGCCTGTGGTCGCGGGAGGAAGGGGAGGCGCTGGCAACCCACCTGTCCGCGCTCGCTGCGGCGCTGCCGGTTCTGCCGGCGCAGCCGGTCGCCACTCTGCCGGGCCTGCTGGACGCCTCGATGGAGGGGGCGGTGGTACGGAGCCGCCGGGCGCTGCGCGGACGGGACGGGGA